>DASVTJ010000341.1:0-4524 GCA_036387635.1 Duganella sp. | reverse complement strand
GAACCGGGCAAGATCGGCAAGACCCAATCGCACGGCTGCATCCGCCTGACGAACTGGGACGCGCAGATGGTGGCGCGGGCGATCGCGCGCGGCGCCGTGGTGCTGCTGCAAAGCTAGCGCGCGGGGTGCCGCCGGGCAGTTTGGCGCTGTCGGCGGCCGGCGTGTTCTACAATGGAGCCACCACCCGACAAGGACACCCGATGAGCGACACGCCGCTGCACGCAACCTTCTCCGACACCATGCTCGATGCGCGCCTGCAATGGCACTGCGAGCCGGCCCACTGGCAAGTGGACTACGCCGCCAACCGTCTGCGCCTGCACACCGACGCCGGCACCGATTTCTGGCAGCGCACCCATTACGGCTTCCAGGCCGACAACGGCCACTTCCTGCATCTGCAGGCGCGCGGCGACTTCGTGTTGACGACCAAGGTCACGTCGCGCCCGCTGCACCAGTACGACCAGGCCGGGCTGATGGTGCGCCTGTCGCCCGGCTGCTGGCTCAAGACCTCGGTCGAGTTCGAGCCGGACGGCGACAACCGCCTCGGCGCCGTCGTCACCAACGGCCGTTACTCGGACTGGTCGACCCAGCCGCTGCCCAAGCACATCGACACCGTCTGGTTCCGCATCCGCGCCGAAGCGAACGACTGCATCGTCGAATCGTCCCTCGACGGCGAACAATGGACGCAAATCCGCATGGCCCATCTGCATGAACGCGCCGGCGCCGACACGCTCGCCTGCGGCCTGTACGCGTGCAGCCCCAAGGAGGCCGGCTACCAGGCCGAGTTCTCCTTCCTCAGCTTCATTCCGGGGCGTATCTGATGAAGACCATCGGATTGATCGGCGGCATGAGTTGGGAATCGACGGTGCCTTACTACCGGCAGGTCAATCAAACGGTCAAGGAGCACCTGGGCGGGCTGCACTCGGCCAAAGTGGTGCTCGTCAGCGTCGACTTCCATGACGTCGAACGCTTGCAGCGCGCCGGCGACTGGGACGCGGCGGGCGCGCTGCTGGCCGGCGCCGCCCGCTCGCTGCAGGCCGCCGGCGCCGACTTCATCGTGCTGTGTACCAACACCATGCACAAGGTCGCGCCGGCCATCGAGGCGGCGGCCGCCATCCCGCTGTTGCACATCGCCGACCCCACGGCCGCTGCCATCAAGGCCGCCGGCCACACGAAGATCGGCCTGCTCGGCACGCGCTTCACGATGGAGCAGGCGTTCTACCGGGACCGGCTGCGCGCGCTGCACGGCCTGGACGTGATCGTCCCCGAGCCGGCCGAGCGCGACATTGTCCACCGCGTCATCTATGAAGAACTCTGTCTCGGCAACGTCGTCGACGCCTCGCGCGACGCTTACCGCCGCGTCATCGCCGCGCTGGTGGCGCGCGGCGCCCAGGCCATCATTCTCGGCTGCACCGAGATCTCGCTGCTGATTGACCAATCCGACGCGGCCGTGCCATTGTTCGACACCACCGCCATCCACGCCCGCGCGGCGGCCGAATTCGCGCTCGGCATTCCGGCTGATATGGAGAAAAAATGAAACTGATCGGCATGCTCGATTCCCCGTATGCCTATCGACCCCACTAAACCGCTGATTCCTAGGAAAACCGCATGCCTATCTCCCCGTATCTCGACACCAGCCCGGTCCTCGGCGACAACATTTACCTGCACGCCTCGGCGCAAGTGATCGGCGACGTCCGCATCGGCCGCGATAGCTCGGTGTGGTGCAACACCGTGCTGCGTGGCGACGTCAACCGCATCGTCATCGGCGCGTGCAGCAACGTCCAGGACTTCGCCATGGGCCACGTCGCCCACAAGCACCCCGGCAAGCCGGACGGCTCGCCGTTGATCATCGGCGACTATGTCACCATCGGCCACTCGGTGCTGCTGCACGGCTGCACCATCGGCAACGAATGCCTGGTCGGCATGGGCTCGATCATCATGGACGACGTGGTGGTGCAAGAGCGCGTGATGATCGGCGCCGGCAGCCTGGTCGCGCCCGGCAAGGTATTGGAAAGCGGATATCTGTACGTCGGCCGGCCCGCGCAACAGGTCAGGGCGCTTAGCGCCGAGGAAATCGCCTACCTGAAGTACTCGGCCGAGCACTACGTCCGCGTCAAGAACAATCATATGGAAAGCGAAAAAAAGGCCGGCAGCCCGAAATAACATCTAAACCACGTGAGGCGGATTAGCCGGCACGGCACAATCCCGTCATCCGCCAAGCTCCGCCCGCGCCCGAAAATTTCCCACCGTTTTTGCTGATAACCGCTTTAACAAGAACCAATCTTTACATGTTCACCACTTGTAAATGAGAATCATTATTGTTAGTATGCGTTTTTGCCAGCAATCGCCGTGATTCCGAGAGCCAGCCGTCCCCAACTCTCTCTTGGAACTTTATGGCCACCACCACCACGGGCGCCCGGCAACCGGCCGCGCCTTTCCACCGCAACACCCCGCGCCCGCGCCTGATCGGCATCGCGGTACACTCCGCGATGCTTACCTTGATGGCCGCCGCCATGCTGCCGGCCCACGCCCAGCAAGCGCAAGCGGTCGCCGCCAGCGCCGCGTCGGCAACGGCGCCAGCCCTTGGCGAAATCGTCGTGCAAGCCAAACGCGACGAAGCCGCCGCGACCCGCAACGGCACCACCACCGTCATCGGCGCCGAGCAGCTGGAACAAAGCAACGCCATCGACATGGCCAGGATCGCCCGCTATTCGCCGCTGATCAGCGTGCCGGCGGCGGCCAGCGGCGGCGCTAACGTCTGGGACAGCGCCGGCAACACCGGCATCAACATCCGCGGCGTCGAAGGCAACCGCGTCAGCCTCGAAGTCGACGGCATCTCGCTGCCGGACGCCGCCCCGCGCCCGGAAAGCACGTCGATGAACGCCTTCGGCATCGGCCGCGACTATACCGATCCTGAAACGTTCCACTACGTCAGCATCGGCTCGGGCGCCAGCCCGGCCGGCGGCGGCACGCCGGGACTCGGCGGGGCCGTCTCGTTCGTCACCAAGTCGCCGGAAATGTACCTCGACGGCACGAGCCAGGTCTACGCCGACTACAAGTTCGGCTACGCCTCCGAGCAGCGCTCGCGCCTGCACGCCATCACCGCCGCCACGCGGATGGGCGACGAGCTGCAAGGCCTGATCGTCGCCGCGCACCGCGACGGCGCGGCGCTCAAGACCGAAGGCGACGCCGCGCCGAACCCGGACGATTGGTCGTCCGACGCCATTCTGGCCAAGCTGAACTGGAAACTCGCGCGCGACCAGGAACTGCGCTTCACCGTCGACCACTACAAGGCCGGGCACGACCGCGTCTACAACAACAAGATCGGCACGCTGTATCCGCAAGGCGCCACGCAAAACTCCAACACCGAGCGCACCCGCTACAGCGTCGAGCACCGCTACACGCCGGCCAACGGCCTGCTGTTCGACAAGCTTGAAACCAGGCTCTACAAACAGACCGCGTCGGTCGAGGACGACACCAACGCCGCCTACGTCAGCGGCGGCCAGCCCTACATCCGCGACATCGCCACCGGCTACTTCAACGACAGCAAGGGCCTCGCGTTCGACGCGGTCAAGCAGCTGACCCCGTCCACGGTGCTCGGCTACGGCGTGCTCTACGAGCAACTGGAAAGCCGCCGCCCATGGACCGAGGACCGCACCGTGGTGCGCACCGGCGCCCGCCAGGTCACGCTGAAAAACCGCATGGCCGACATGGACACCGACAAGCTGGCCGCCTACGTGCGCGGCGAGTTCGGCTTCGACCTGGCCGGCCACCAAGCCACGCTGACGCCGGGCGTGCGCGCCGAGCGGCGCAAGCTGACGCCGCAAAACCTGCAAAACTACGTTATCGCCGTGCCCGGCGCGGCCAGGGAAGTGCGCGAGGACAAGGACACCGTCGTCACGCCGAGCCTGAACTTCTCGGTCGAGCTGGCCCCGCAGCTGAGCACCTACGCGCAATACACGCGCGGCACCCGCTTGCCGAGCGCGGCCGAGCGCACCGGCACCTACGACTCGTTTAGCTACACCGGCGCCGGCAACGGCTACGCGGTGCTGGGCAACGCCGACCTGAAAAAAGAAACCAGCAACGCCTTCGAAGTGGGCTTGAAGGGCGCGCCGGCGCCGGGCGTCGAACTCGGCTTCTCGCTGTTCCACACCAGCTACGACAACTTCATCGAATACGCCGCGCAGCCGGCCGACCCGGTCAACTACCCGACCATCACGCAGGGCCTATTCCGCCCGGAAAACGTCGGCAAGGCGAAGATCCGTGGTGGCGAAATCAGCAGCCGCTTCGCGCTGGGCCAATGGTGGCGACCGATGCAAGGCTACAGTTTGGCGCTGGCCGGCGGCATCTCGCGCGGCACGGCCGAAAACAAGCACACTGGCAAGCAGGCCGAACTGGCCTCGGTGCAACCGTACAAGGCCAACGCCACGTTCGCCTACGACGACCCGGCCAAGCGCGGCGGCGGCGCCTTTATCGTCAGCACGGTGCGCGGCAAGCGCGCCAGCGCCGACGTGTTCAGCAGCGGCA
>DASVTJ010000340.1:0-1735 GCA_036387635.1 Duganella sp. | reverse complement strand
CGAGAGCCCACCCATGAGCCAAGATCCAAATTCCTACGAGGGGCACGCGTGGTTCACGCTGTCCGGCGACGTCAACAGTGACATGGTACGCCGCGTTTTCGACGCCGTTGCCGATATGACCGAAGACCGCGTCACCACCGCTCACATCCTGATTCAGTCGAACGGCGGCTATGTCAGCGACGGCATCTGCCTGTACAACTACCTGAGCAAGCTGCCGATCAAGATCGTCACGTACAACGCCGGCGCGGTGGCATCGATCGCCGTGATCCTGTTCCTGGCCGGCCAGGAGCGCTATGCCAGCGATACCGCTCGGTTCATGGTGCATAAATCGCACGCCAGTGCGCCGCACGGTGCCCGCCCGGACGCGTTGCGCATCATCGTCGAAGGCTTGCAGGCCGACGATGCGCGTACCGAGCAGATTCTGCGCGAGCACGTGGCGTTGACGGAAGAACATTGGCGCACCCATGCGTACTCCGACCTGCATTTGACGGCGGCCGAAGGCGTGGCGGTGAAAATGGTGAACGCGGTGCGTGATTTCGTGCCGCCGCGCGGACAGCGGGTCGCGAATATCTGAGTGGAATGGAAGAGTTGACGATCGACCGGACGCGGCGACGCAAGTCCGGCGCCGCCGATGCGGTCGATACGGTGCGGGCTGGCTAGCGGTTCTTGTTGCCCGACTGTTTGTTGCCGTCGTTTTTGTGGCTCTGACGGCCGGCTTCCACGTGTTGCTCATGCGTGCCGCCCTGCGTGCCGGTGCGGGTGCCGCCGGCGGAACCCTTGCCGCCCGATTGTTTGCTGCTGCCTTGGTCTGAACCTTGCTTACTGCCGCCACCTTTTTGATTCGAGTTCATTTTGATTCCTTTAGGAAAAGTGAAAGAACGTCATCACCAAAGGCGCGCAGCGGTTTTGTAACCTGCGGAAACCCCGCGCGGTTCTGGTAGGCCAATAATGCGTTTTCGCACAAGCACTTACTATCGGAGTGCGTCTTGATAAGCTGTAGGAACATGGCTTGTCGACGCCATAAAGCGTGGGCAAGACAACTTAAAACTCTTCCCATTCGACTTCGCTGTTGAGTTTGTCGGAGGCTTTGCCAAGCCCGCTTGCGCCGTGGGTACCAACGGCGCTGTTTCTGGCGCTGGCGCTGGCCGCCTTGCCAGCACCCGTCGCCGATGCCGTCGCCGTGGTGGCCGCCGCGCCGGGGGATGTCGAACCGGTCCCCGCGCGGGGCGTCGTCTTGTTGCGCTGGTCCGCGTTGGCAGCGTTCGCTGCCGGCAGCGCATCCGGCCAGGCCGCCCTGGTCCTGCGGGGCACCAGTGCCTGTCCCGGCTCTTTATCGCTATCCCGCGCTTCGGCCTGCTCCCATTGCATCGCCCCGGTCATGCTGGCCGTGCCGCGCGTGTCCAGCGCGCCCGGGGCGCCTGCGGACTCGCTCGACCATGCGGCCTCGGTGTCCTGCACGGCAAAGGCGCCGATCGCCTCGTTCAGCTTGGCGGTCTCGTCGCGCATCGAGCCGGCCGCAGCGGCCGCCTGCTCGACCAGCGTAGCGTTTTGCTGGGTTGCCTGATCCATCGCCGCGATCGCGTGGTTGACCTGCTCCAGGCCGGCGGTCTGCTCGGCGCTGGCGTCGGCGATCTCGCCGATGATCCCGGTCACGCGCTGCACGCTGTCCACCACCTCGTCCATCGTATGGCGCGCCTGGTCGGCCAGCTGCGTGCCGCGCACGACCTTGTCGACC
>DASVTJ010000339.1:0-2804 GCA_036387635.1 Duganella sp. | reverse complement strand
CATCGCCTCGCCGGTGCTGCGGCCGGGGGCGGCGTCGCCGGTCAGTTTGATCGACGGATAGCCGTTGTAGCGCACCAGCTGCACCGGGCCGTTGATCCAGCGCGTGCTGGCGAACGCCGACATCGGCACCATGCCGCCGGCGGCGCTGCGCACGTTCAGGCGCATCAAGTCTTCCGGTTGCAGGCGTTGCGGCGCGTCGGCCTGCACGATGACGCGCTGCTGTCGCCCGCTGCTGGTGAAGTCGTTGACGTAGCTCGACCCCAGGCCGACCGACAGCAGGCTGTTGATGTCGGCGAAGGCCACGCCCAGCGCGTTGGCCTTGTCGCGGTCGATGTCGATTTGCAGCTGCGGCGCGTCTTCCAGTCCCTCCGGACGCAGGCCTTTGATGACCTCGCTCTTGCCGGCCAGCGCCAGCAACTGGTTGCGGGCGTCGAGCAGGCCGGCATGGCCCGCGCCGGCGCGGTCCTGCAGGCGCGCGGTGATGCCGGCGGCGTTACCGAGTTCGCGGATCGGCGGAGGGCTGAGCGGGAACACCACGGCGTCGGCGATGCCGGACAAGCCGCGCAGCGCGCGCGCTGCCACCTTGTCGGCCGAGTCTTCCGGCCCGCGCTCGTCCCAGTCCTTCAGCGGCACGAACACCAGGCCGACGTTCTGGCCGGAGCCCGAGAAGCTGAAGCCGGCGACGGCGATGGTGCGCGCCACGGCCGGCTGCTTGTGCAGGTATTCCTCGACCTGCGCCAGCACGGCCTCGGTGCGGCTGCGCGAGGCGCCCGGCGGCAGCTGGACGTTGGCGATGATGTAGCCCTGGTCCTCGTTCGGCAGGAACGACGACGGCAGGCGCGCGTACAGCCAGCCGACCACGCCGCAGATGAGCAGGAACACCAGCATGAAGCGGCCGGTGCGCGTGAGCATCTTGGCGATCATGCCCTGGTAGCCGGTGGCCGTGACGGCGAACTGGCGGTTGAACCAGCCGAAGAAGCCCTTCTTCTCGTGGTGGTGGCCCGCTTCAACCGGTTTCAGGATGGTGGCGCACAGCGCCGGCGTCAGCGTCAGCGCCATCAGCGCCGAGAACACCATGGCCGACACCATCGCCAGCGAGAACTGGCGGTAGATGGCGCCGACGGCGCCGCCGAAGAAGGCCATCGGAATGAACACGGCGATCAGCACCAGGGTGATGCCGACGATGGCGCCGGTGATCTGCGACATCGCCTTGCGGGTGGCGTCGCGCGGCGACAGGCCTTCCTCGCTCATGATGCGCTCGACGTTTTCGACGACGACGATGGCGTCATCGACCAGGATGCCGATCGCCAGCACCATGCCGAACATGGTGAGCACGTTGATCGAGAAGCCGGCCAGTTGCATGACGGCGAAGGTGCCCATCAGCGCGATCGGCACGACGATCGTCGGAATCAGGGTGTAGCGCAGGTTTTGCAGGAAGATGTACATGACGATGAACACCAGCAGCACCGCTTCGAGCAGCGTCTTGACCACTTCCTCGATCGAGATCTTGACGAAGGTCGAGGTGTCGTAAGGGACGGTGTACTTCAGGCCCGGCGGGAAGAACTTCGACAGCTCGTCCATCTTGGCGCGCACCAGCGTGGCGGTGGCCAGCGCGTTGCCGGTCAGCGATTGCTGGACCGAGATGGCGACGAAGGGCTTGCCGTCCAGGCGCGCGCTGCGCAGGAAGTTGGCGCCGGCCATTTCGACGCGGGCGACGTCGCCCAGGCGCACGAACGAGCCGTTGGTGTTGGCGCGCAGGACCACCTTGGCGAATTCCTCGGGCGACGTCATCTGGCCTTGCACGACGATCGGCGCGGCGTACGCTTGCGATTCGGGCGACGGCAGGTCGCCCAGCGTGCCGGCGGTGACCTGGGCGTTTTGCGCGCGGATGGCGGTCGTGACGTCGGCCATCGTCAGGCGCAGGCCGAGCAGCTTGGCCGGATCGACCCAGATGCGCATGGCGCGCTCGGTGCCGAACAACTGCGCCTGGCCGACGCCGGGCAGGCGTTTGATTTCATTGACCAGGTTGCGCGCGGCGTAGTCGCCGATGGCGGCGGTGTCCATCTTGCCGTCGGTCGACGAGATGCCGACGAACATCAGGATGTTGCTGCGCGCCTTGTTGACGTTGACGCCCTGCTGCGTGACCGCCTGCGGCAGGCGCGATTCGACCCGCTTGATGCGGTTCTGGACGTCGACGGCGGCCAGGTCCGGATTGGTGCCCGGCAGGAAGGTGACGGTGATCGACACCGCGCCGTTGCCCTCGCTGACCGATTCGACGTATTGCAGGCCGTCGGCGCCGTTCATTTCCTGTTCGATTACGCTGGTGACGGCGTCGTCGAGGATCTGGGCGGTCGCGCCCGGATAGGTGGCGTCGATGACGATCGACGGCGGCGCGATGGTCGGGTATTGCGCCACCGGCAGCAAGGTGATCGACAGCGCGCCGCCGATCAGGATGAAGAGGGCGATCACCCACGCGAAGACGGGGCGATCGATGAAAAACTTTGCCATCTGGTCTCCCGATTATTTGGTGGCGGCGGCAGGCGCCGCTGGTGCCGAGGCCTGAGCCGGAGCAGATGCCGAAACGGGGCCGGAGGCTGGAGCCGCGGCTGGCGCGGCGGAGCTGCCTGCAGCGGCGGCACCTTTCCACGGTTCCGGCGCGACGGTGGCGCCGGGCTTGGCCTTCTGGAAGCCTTCGACGATCACGCGCTCGCCGCCCTTGAGGCCCGAGCTGATGACCCAATTGCCGTTCTGCGCGGCGTCGGCCTTGACCGGCTGCGCGCTGACCTTGTTGTCGGCGCCGACGA
>DASVTJ010000338.1:0-13848 GCA_036387635.1 Duganella sp. | reverse complement strand
TGAAGCGACGCATTGCGACTTCGAACGGCTCGTTTTCTTTAAGGCGAATAGTGGTCATGTAAAAATTCAAACCGTTTGAGGTTATAGGGAGAAAGAGACTATAGCAGCTTTTGCAGCAAAATGGAACCCCACAGACCGTATGACCGGTCCGTCGCGTGGCGCTCCCTGCAAAAGCAATGCGGCATCAGTGGCATCGACAACACCGCCTGAGGCAATCTTTTCTATAACATCAACGATTGCACAAACGCCGCTACAGCAAGAACGTCGAGTATATCAGACTGCTTGTCCGGCCGCCACACCGGATGCCCACGCCCACTGGAAATTGTATCCGCCCAGCCACCCGGTCACGTCCACCGCCTCGCCGATGAAGTACAGGCCCGGCACCTTGGCCACCATCATGGTCTGCTGCGACAGCTCGCGCGTGTCGACGCCGCCCCGGGTCACTTCGGCCTTCTTGTAGCCTTCCGAGCCGTTCGGCGTGATGGTCCACTGGTTGACGGCTGCGCCCAGCTTGCGCAGCTGCGCGTCCGGCAGGTCGGCCAGGCGGGCGTCGAGCGCGAAACCGTGTGCCAGCAGCAAGCCTTCGGCCAGCCGCGCCGGCAGCCATTGCGACAGCACGTTGCCCAGCTGCTTCTTGATCGTGCCCTTGCCTTCGATCAAGGTCGCGGCCAAGTCGAGTTCCGGCAGCAGGTTGATGACGATCGGCGTGCCGGGCGTCCAGTAGCTGGAAATTTGCAGGATCGCCGGGCCCGACAGGCCCCGGTGCGTGAACAGCAAGTCTTCGCGGAAGCGCCCGCCGGTCGGGTTGCGGCCTTTGAACGAACCGGTCTCGACATCGACTTCCAGCGCGATGCCGGCCATCTCGACGAATGGCGCCCACGCTTGCGGGTCGAACGTCAGCGGCACCAGCGCCGGACGCGGCTCGACCATGCGCAGCTCGAATTGCTTGGCGATGCGGTAGCCGAAGTCGGTCGCGCCGATCTTCGGGATCGACAGGCCGCCGGTGGCGATGACCACGCTGTCGGCCTCGATCGTGCCGCTGTCGGTTTGCACCACGAAGCCACCCTGAGCGCCCTCCTGGCCCTGCTCGATACTGTCGACCTTGCACGGCATCCACCAGTGGACGTCGCCGGCGGCGCACTCGTCCTTGAGCATCTCGATGATCTGTTCGGCCGAATCGTCGCAGAACAGCTGGCCGCGATGTTTCTCGTGGTAGCCGATGCGGTGCTTCTTGACCAGCGCGACGAAGTCGGCGGCCGTGTAGCGCGACAGGGCGCTTTTGCAGAAGTGTGGATTTTCGGACAGGAAGTTGGCCGGGCTGGTGTTGACGTTGGTGAAGTTGCAGCGCCCGCCGCCGGAGATCCGGATTTTCTCGGCCAGCTTGGTGGCGTGGTCGACCAGCACCACGCGCTTGCCGCGGTGAGCGGCGGTCGCCGCGCACATCATGCCGGCCGCGCCCGCGCCGATTACTGCCACATCAAATTTTGCCATGTCGAGATCCAATCAGAGAAGGGCGTAAAGATAAGGGGCGTGATTGTACGCGAGTCGCGCACACACGCCCCAGACCGGCCCAAGACCAGTCCCATACCGGCCAAAGCACGGCCCAATCCGCGCCCTGCCGGCGACGCCCTGCCGGCGATTTACTCGATCGGCTCGCTCACCCGCTGGCGCGACTGCAACGTGCGCGACACCAGCAGGCACTGCGCCACCTGCTCGGCGATCGACGGCGGCACCGGAATGTCGCCGCTCAGCACCGACGAAATCCATTCGGCCGTGGCCGCGGCGCCCTTGTCCTCCGGCAGCAACGGCAGCTCGCCGACCTGGGTTTGCTTGGGCACCAGGGTCGTGCGCAGGCCGCCGTGGAACCAGTCGATCTGCTGCGCCTTGTTGGCGTTGGCCACCGTTTCGCCCTCGGTGCCGCGCATCAAGAAGGCGTCGCCGCGCTCGGGCAGCGCCGACGTGGTGAAATATTCGCCCAGCATTTCCAGGTACTCGGGGTGCGTGTACGACACCAGCCGCAGCGCCGGCCCGACGAACGGCTGCATGATCTTGACCAGTGTGTGGGTCGAGTTGCGCACGCCGAGCCGGCGCCGCAGCGACAGCATGTACGCCAGCTTCGGCGCCAGCGCGTCGATGGTGATGAAGGCGACGTGGCCCTTGGCCATCTCCTCCTCGGCCTCGGCCCGATGGCGCACCGACGGCACGCCCAGCACCTCGAACACCTCGGCGCTGGCGACGCGGCCGAGGTCGTGCGCCACGCCGTGCACCAGCACCGGCACGCCTTCGCGCGCCAGCAGCATCGCTAGCAGCGGCGTCAGGTTGGCCATCTTGCGCGCGCCGTTGTAGCTCGGGATGCACACCGGCGCGAACTGGCCCGGCGGCGCCGTCAGCGGCTCGAACGAGCTTTCGGCGGCGTCGAGGAAGCCGGCGATCTCTTCGACCGATTCGCCTTTGATGCGCATCGAGAGCAAAATGCCGCCCAGTTCGAGGTCGGAGACGCGTCCGTCGAGCATGGCTTGATACAGGTCGTGGGCGTCGTCGCGCGTCATGCTGCGCGCGCCGTCTTTGCCGCGGCCGATCTCCTTGATGAGTCGGGCGGCCAGGAAGGGTTCAGTGTTCGATGTCGTCATGACGGCAAGGATAGCATTCTTGCACCCGAACCGGCGCGCCGCCACCTGCCGTACGGGGACGCCGGTCCCGCGCGGGGTACGCCCCCAGCCCGGCCCTTCGGGGTCGGGCGCCATTTTCGGCTACACTAGCCGTCCCCCAGAAAAAAAATACAGCTAATCATGATTTCCCCAGACATCGAAAATATCAACGTCACCTCGTTCGCGCCGATGCCGTCGCCGGAAGCCCTGCACAGCAAGCTGCCACTGACCGACAGCGCCTCCGAGACCGTGATGAAGGGCCGCGAAGCCCTGCGCAACATCATCGACCGCCAGGACAAGCGCCTGTTCGTCGTCGTCGGCCCCTGCTCGATCCACGATCCGGTCGCCGGGCTGGACTACGCGCGCCGCCTGAAGGCGCTGCAAGCGGAAGTGGCCGACACCATGCTGCTGGTGATGCGCGTGTATTTCGAAAAGCCGCGCACCACCACCGGCTGGAAGGGGTATATCAACGATCCGGACATGGACGATTCGTTCCGCGTCAATGTCGGCATGGAAAAGGCACGCCAGTTCCTGCTGGACGTGTGCGAACTGGGCCTGCCGACCGCGACCGAGGCGCTCGACCCGATCTCGCCGCAGTTCCTGGGCGACCTGATCGCCTGGACCGCGATCGGCGCGCGCACCACCGAATCGCAGACGCACCGCGAGATGTCGTCGGGGCTGTCGACGCCGGTGGGCTTCAAGAACGGCACCGACGGCGACATCGGCATCGCCATCAACGCCATTTTGTCGTCGGCGCATCCGCACTCGTTCCTCGGCATCAACGCGCAGGGCAATGTGTCGATCGTGCGCACGCGCGGCAACGGCTACGGCCACGTGGTGTTGCGCGGCGGCGATGGCCGTCCGAACTACGATTCGGTGTCGATCGCGATCGCCGAGCAGGCGCTGGCCAAGGCCAAGCTGCCGGCCAACCTGGTGGTCGATTGCTCGCACGCCAACAGCTACAAAAAGCCGGAACTGCAACCGCTGGTGATGGCCGATGTCATCCATCAAATCGGCCAGGGCAACCGGTCGCTGGTCGGCGTGATGATCGAATCGAACATCGTCGGCGGCAATCAAAAGATCCCGGCGGATTTGAGCGAGCTGAAGTACGGATGCTCGGTGACCGACGGCTGCATCGATTGGGATACGACTGAGAAGATGCTGCGCGACGCGCACCAGCAGTTGTTGAAGCGGCCGTAAGCAAGCAGTCGGCCAAGCGCCATCAGCCGAACGCCATCACCCTGGTGGCCACGCCAAACGATCCGGCCAGCGCGGCCTCGGCCTTGCTGGCCGGGGCGCTCAGCTCGCCGAGATCCAGATACACCTTGCAATCCTCCACCTTGACCGAATAGCGCCGCGCCACGCTCTCGCGCGGCTCGACGTCGACCGTCTCGAGCACGGCGAACACGCTTTCCTCATCGGTGCGAAACAGCGCCACGCCGGGCAACTCCTGCCACGCCAATCCGCGCGGCACCAGACGCGCACCGCTCAACGGCACATCCTTCACTTTGCAAATCAGCTTCCATTGTTCCGACATCGCGCCCTCCGGCAGTCAAGTTCTTGGCTTTACCTAAGCAAAACCGATGCCACTTGTCGGGCCATAGTGGTGCCACAGGGCAAATACGTTAAATCGGTGTAAAACCCTGTCCTAATGGCAAAATTGCGCACCCGGCCGGTGCGGGACCGGCATCGGCTGGTGCAGCAATGCAAGGTCAACGGGCGCGCTTTCCATTACAATGACGGACTACACTTTTACTATGCAGCCCTCCAATGATCGTTCTCGGTGTCGAATCCTCTTGTGACGAAACCGGCCTCGCGCTGTACGACACGCAGCACGGCTTGCTTTCCCACGCTCTGTACTCGCAGGTCACGATGCATGAGGAATACGGCGGCGTGGTGCCGGAGCTGGCTTCGCGCGACCACATCCGCCGCGCCATTCCGCTGCTGACGCAAACCCTGGAAGACGCCGGCAAATCGCTGGCCGACATCGACGCCATCGCCTACACGCAAGGCCCCGGCCTGGCGGGCGCGCTGCTGGTCGGTTCGTCGGTCGCGTGCAGCCTCGGCCTGGCGCTGGACAAACCGGTGCTGGGCGTGCACCATCTGGAAGGCCATTTGCTGTCGCCGCTGCTGGCGTCGCAGCCGCCGGAGTTTCCCTTCATCGCGTTGCTGGTGTCGGGCGGCCACACGCAATTGATGCGCGTGGATGGCGTCGGCCAATACACGATGCTGGGCGAGACGCTGGACGACGCCGCCGGCGAAGCGTTCGACAAGTCGGCCAAGCTGCTGGGCCTGGGCTACCCCGGCGGCCCGGCGATTTCGCGCCTGGCCGAATTCGGCGATCCGACCGCGTACAAGCTGCCGCGCCCTATGCTGCATAGCAAGGATTTCAATTTCAGCTTCTCCGGCCTGAAGACGGCGGTGTTGACGGTGGTGAAGAACCACGACGAAAAAGTCATCGCCAATATCTGCGAGCAGGACAAGGCCGACATCGCCCGCGGCTTCGTCGACGCGATCGTCGACGTGCTGACGGCCAAGTGCGTGTCGGCGCTCAAGCATACCGGGCTGAAACGGCTGGTGATCGCTGGGGGGGTCGGGGCCAACTCGCAGCTGCGGGCGTCGCTGAACGACGCCGCAGCCAAGAAAAAGTTCAAGGTGTATTACCCGGAGCTGGAGTTTTGCACCGATAACGGCGCGATGATCGCCTTCGCCGGCGCCATGCGATTGATGATCAACCCCGATGCGGCCAAGCGCGACTATTCGTTCAACGTCCGGCCGCGATGGCCGCTGGACGAAATCAAGGTCGTCTAAGGCTTAACGGGCAACTCGCAACAGGCAAGCAAGGCGAAGACTTACGCCTGGGCGAATGCCATCGAGGCCAATACCGCCAGACCGACCAAAGGGATTAAATATTTGCCCTTGGCTTTACCCAAGTGCACACCCTGTGCGGCGATACGCTCGCTGCGCAGACGGTGTTCATCCGCAGGGGATTCATGCTGCACATCTACTTTTACTTTGTTTTCAATAACGTTCATAACGTCCTCCTTGTGTTAAATCTTCTTCCTTTCTCAAGAGCAATGCAATTGTCGTGCCAAGAAGAATGGACAAAGTTTGTTCTAATCGACCTATTCTAGGGAGATTTGTCGCGAGCACACTACACGATACGGTTAGGCAAGCACCAAACGCGTGCGCGTACGCCAACTTGATGCTGACGCGAAAGACGCACACAGGCGGGCTCAGCGCCCTGGCGACAGCAAATCCTGGCGCGGATAGCCCCAACCGGGCACGCTTTGCGGGCAGGCCGCCGCCGGCGCGATGTGCAGCGTGGTGAAGTTGCCGCGCGGCGTCAGCGCGAACCGGTAGTCGGACAGTTCGCCCTTGACCATGTCCAGCAGCGGCGCGCGGCCGAAGCGCAACCAGGCGTCGACGTGGCAGTTGTCGTGCTGGAGCGCGCGCAATTGCGCCAGACCGCCCTGCTTCGCCTCGAACTGCACCACCGACGACGACAGCGCCGTGGACGGCCCGGCGTCGACCAGCGCGGCCGGACATTTAAGGGGCGCCAACCCCGACGGCGCCACGCTGGCGACGCCGCGCCGCAAACGGTAACTGCCGGCCGCCTCGTCGATCTCGACGCTGATATAGCTCCAGCATAAAGGCTGCGACGGGAACGCCGTCATCACCACGTCGAGCATGCGCGAAGCCGGATCGGCCGTCCGCAGCGCCGCGCCGATCTGCTGGCGCCCGAATGTCGACGCCGCGCCCTGCACCGCCACGAAGCCGGCGCTGATCCCCAGCGCCAGCAGCAAGCCCGCGCGGCCGGTGGCGCCGGCGCGCCACTGGACCGCGCCGCACGCCAGTGCGACCAAAAGCAGCCCGGCGAACGACGGCCAGCCCAGGTAATCGCGCGCCGCGAAGAACATCAGCACGGCAAACAAGCCGGCCAGGCCCAGCCAGCGCGCGAAGCGCCAGCGCATGATCAGTGCCATCGGCACGCCGATCGCCGCCCAGAACAACGGCTCGACGATAAACACCATGTCGCCGAACACCCAACGGCCGTTGAACGGATACCAGGGATGCAGGCCGTACGAATTGGTGTAGTCCATCAGCAGGTGCAACGCGAAGCCGGCCGCGATGCTGACGGCCAGGCCCAGGCGCGCCACGCGGCTGGTCTTGAGCAGTGCCCGCGCGCGCGGCCAGCACAGCCACAGCAGCGCCGCCAGCAGCAACGCTTGCGGCAGCGCCAGCAAGGCGGTGTGCGTGTGGCCGCGATGGTGAAGCAGGTAGCCCAGCGGATCGGGCAGCAGCCGGGTGAGGAAAAGGTCGAGGTCGGGGAAATTGCTGGCCAGCGCGCACGACACCAGCAACAGCCGGTGCCGCGTGCGCTGCGCCGCGCCATCCAAATCGTCCGCCTTGTCCGCCTCGCGCGGCAGGCTGCGGTGCACCAGCTCGCCAACGCCGAAGCCGATAATGCTGTGGGTGAGATTGTCCATGGTCCTAGTCGGGTTCGAACAGCTGCTGTAGCCGCCGCGGGTAGTGATTGAGGAAGTCGCGCGTGATGGCGAAATGCTCGGTGTCTTCGTACGCCACTTCGCTGATGCCGCTGCCGTCGAACAGCAAAATTTTCGCGTTCGGATAGGACAGCAGGATCGGCGAGTGCGTGGCGATGATGAACTGCGAGTTTTGCCCCACCAGCTGATGGATCGCGCTGAGCGCCGCCAGCTGGCGGTTGGGCGACAGCGCCGCCTCGGGTTCGTCCAGCAGGTACAGGCCGTCGCCCTTGAATTTATTCAGCAGCACCGCCATGAAGGCCTCGCCGTGCGAGCGCGCGTGCAGCGAGCCGCCGTAGCTGCCGACGTAACCGAGCTCCTCCATGTAGGTGGCGACGTTGTGGAAACTCTCCGCGCGGAAGAAATACTCGTCGCGTGGCTTCCTGAAGCTTTTGGAGAGACGCAGCGACTGGTGCAGCGGCGCCGCTTCGCCGGCGGTGTTGAGGCGCACGGATTTGGTGCCGCCCTCCATGCTGAAACCCAGCGCCAGCGCGATCGACTCGAGCAGCGTCGACTTGCCGGCGCCGTTCTCGCCGATGAAAAACGTCACGTCCGGATGAAAGCCGATCGATTCGAGCTCCCGCACCGCCGGCACGTTATATGGGTGCCGGTCCCAATCGACATCGTCGGCAAACTGCGCCGTGATCCTTTGCAGATACGGCCTGGCCGCCAGCGCCATCGGCTAGCGCTGCACGTCGACGCCGCGCCAGAACGCGATATGGCCCTTGATCTGCGCGGCCTTCTCGAGCGGCTCCGGATAAAACCAGGCGGCGTTTTCGTTGACCTTGCCGTCGACGCCGACGCTGTAATAACTGGCCAGTCCCTTCCAAGGGCAGCGGCTGGTGTGCGCGCTCGGCTGCAGGTATTCGGACTTCACGGCGGACGCCGGAAAGTAGACGTTGTTCTCGACGATAACGACTTCGTCGTCGTTCGCTTGCGCGATGACGGCGCCGTTCCAGGTTGCGGTGGGCATCAGGCCTATCCTTTTCAGTGGTGTTGTGCTGCGGCGGGCGCGCCTTCGACGCGGTTGCGGCCGGCGTCTTTGGCGCGGTAGAGGGCGGCGTCGGCCTGGCGCAGCACGCTTTCGGCGTCGGCGATTTCCAGATGGTCGAACGATCCGACACCAAGGCTTGCCGTCACCTGCAACGCGCACGCGCCGGCATGGTGCGGCTGCGCCGCGATCTTGGCGCGCAGGGTTTCGGCGAATGTCAGCGCGCCGTCGAGCGGCGTGTTCGGCAGGATCACGCACAGCTCCTCGCCGCCGTAGCGGCCGGCGACGTCGATCACGCGCACGCTCTCGCGCAGCAGCCGGCCGACATCGGCCAGCACCTGGTCGCCGACGGCGTGGCCGTGGCCATCGTTGACGCGCTTAAAATGATCGAGATCGATCATCACCACCGACAGCGGGGTCCGGAAGCGCTTGGCGCGCGCCGTCTCGAAGCGCAGGCGTTGCAGCAGCGAGCGGCGGTTGTGCAGGCCGGTCAACTCGTCGGTGGTGGCCAGCATTTCCAGCTCGCGCACGGTGTCGCCCAGGGTGCGCTCGCTGGCGCGCAACTCGATCAGCGCCATCACCTGGCGCGCCAGCCGCGCCAGGATCGAACGCTGGCCGTCATCGAGCCCGCCCGGCTTGGTGTCCATCACGCACAAGGTGCCGATGGCGTAACCGTCCGACGACATCAGCGGCACGCTGCTGTACATGCGCATATGCGGCGCGTCGACGGTGAGCTTCATGCTGGCGGTGCGGTCGTCCTCGGCCAGGTCGGGAATCTCGGTGGCGGCCTGGCCCAGCACCGCCAGTGCGCAGTAGCTCTCGCCGCGCGGCAGCTCGCCCACCTGCATGCCGGTGCATGCCTTGATCCACACACGGTCGGCGTCGACCAGCGACACGAAGGCGTAAGGGGTGTCGCACACGCGCGCGGCCAGCTCGGTGAGAAAACTGAAGTCTTCGCAGGCGGGCGTGTCGAGGATATCGTAGCGGTGCAGCGCGGCCAGCCGCAGCTGGTCCGCCGGCGGACGGGAAGTACTTAGCGCGTGTACGTTTTCTGCGGCCAGCATAAGGGTTCCCCGTGAGCGGCGTCGCTTCGTTATCGATGGATGGCTGGGATGCTGCCGATTAATTTTATAGCAAAAGCAGTGCGCGGGCGCATTCGTCCCGCGACCGACCCGCAAATTAACGCGCCTCGCGCCTCGGGGCTCGGGGCTTGGGGCTTGGGGCTTGGGGCTAGGGGCTAGGGACTCAGGACTGCGCCATGATCTCGCGCAGCGCCTTCTCGAAGACGGCGGCGGGTTGCCCGCCCGAGATCAGGTGGCGTTCGTTGATGATCACCGCCGGCACCGAATTGATGCCGTGGCGCAGGAAGAACTGTTCGCGCTCGCGCACCTCCTCGGCGTAGCGGTCCGAATGCAGCACCTCGGCGGCGATGCCGGTGTCGAGCCCCGCTTCGCCGGCCACGCGCATCAGCACGTCGTGCGAGCTGGGATCGTCACCCAAGGTGAAATAGGCGGCGAACAGCGCCTCCTTCAAGGCGCGCTGCTTGCCGGCACCCTCGCCCTCGGCCCAATGCAGCAGGCGGTGGGCGTCGAAGGTGTTGTAGATGCGGCTGCGCTTGTGCATGGCGAAGTCGAAGCCGACTTCGGCCCCGCGCGAGCGGATCATCGCGCGCGCCTGGTCCTGCTGCTCGGGCGAAGAGCCGTATTTTTCGGTCAGGTGTTCATCGATGTTCTGGCCTTCGGGCGCCATCTTCGGATTGAGCTCGAACGGCTGGAAATGCAGGCTGATGTCCGCCTCGCTACCGATGTTGTCCAACGCTTGTTCCAGCGACTTGAGGCCGATCGCGCACCATGGGCAGGAAACATCGGAGACGAAATCGATTTTGAGAGGAGTGCTCATGTGGGGGCCTTTGCTGAAAGTGATAAGACAGCATATAGCGGCGCCCGGCTAAAATTCAAGCGCGGGCGCGGACGATGGCCTTATTTTTTGGCTTGGACGGCGTCTTTGTCCTTGCTGCCGAAGCGGCTTTCCTTGCCGGCCAACAAGTTCGAGATATTCTTGCGATGACGGAAAATCAGCAAGGCGCTCATGACGAACACCGCCAGCAGCTGCGGCTCGACGCCGAACAGCAGGCCGTAGTAGAACGGCGCGAACAAGGCAGCCACCAGCGCCGCCAGCGACGAATAGCGGAACGCGAACGCCACCACCATCCAGGTCACCAGGGTCGCCAGACCCAGCCACGGATTCAGGCCCAGCAACACGCCCAGCGCGGTCGCCACGCCCTTGCCGCCGACAAAGCGGAAGAACACCGGCCACAAATGGCCCAGAAACACCGCGATCGCCACCAGCGCGATGGTGGCGTCGCCGATCTGCAACTGTTGCTGGAAACGCATCGCCAGCCAGACCGCCAGCCAACCCTTGGCGCCGTCGCCGATCAACGTCACGATGGCCGCCGCCTTGTTCCCGCTGCGCAACACGTTGGTGGCGCCCGGATTTTTCGACCCGTAGGTGCGTGGATCGGCGATGCCGAACAACTTGCTCGACACCACGGCAAACGAGATCGAGCCGAGCAGATAAGCGGCCACGATCATCCAAACTGTATTCATTGTTTCCTCAAAAATTGTCACTGCCGCGCCAATGCGGCCCCCTCGATGCTCGCTTAATCCAACGACATTATCAGGGAGCCAAGAATATACACTGTCAACGCTCAGTCGGCCAGAGCGCAGTGGACCGCCTTCGCGCCCAGCAATTCGACCAGCACCTGCGGCGCGATGCCGACCAGGTAACCCCTCCTGCCGCCATTAATATAAATCGTTTCCAGCGCAAGGATGCTATCCTCGACGTACAGCGGCAGCGTTTTGCGGGTGCCGAACGGCGACGTGCCGCCGATCTGGTAGCCGCTGTGGCGCGTGGCCACGTCCGGTTTGCAGGGCTCGACCGACTTGCAGCCGATGCCGCGCGCCAGGTTCTTGGTCGACACCTTGCAGTCGCCGTGCATCAGCACGATCAATGGTTTCGCGGCCTCGTCCTGCATCACCAGGGTCTTGACCACCGCGTGTTCGTCCACGCCCAGTGCGCGCGCGGACACGCTGGTGCCGCCGTGCTCCTCATAGGTGTAAGGATGCTCGGTGAACGCGACCTTGTGCTTGCGCAGAAACTGCGTCGCCGGGGTCTCGGAGATGTGCTCTTTTTTGGCCATGCGTGATACGCTGTTCGTGAAGTTGTCGTCTACAGGGAGTTTCTCATTATGCAGCAGGAAATTCGCTTTGCCACTTTCAATGTTTGCAATCTTTCCCAGCCCGGGGCGAAATTGTACGATAACTTGGCTCCGCTAACGCCGGAGCAATACCAGGCCAAAGTGCTCTGGACCGCCCACCAGCTCGACGAGCTCGACGCCGACGTCATCGGCGTGCAGGAAATCTTTTCGATGGCGGCGCTGCGCGACGTGCTGGCCAACAGCCGCCGCTACCGCGAGGCTGCGCTGGCCGGCTTCGATCCGGCGCCCGATCCGCTGACCGGCGAGCCGCGCTTCACGCCGCAGGTGGCGCTGATCTCGCGCCTGCCGCTGGCCACGCCGGCGGTGGCCTATCAACTGTTCCCGGACGGCGTCGCCATGCCGGAAGGCAATCGCGACGCCGACCGCTTCGCCCGCGCGCCGCTGCACGCGCAAGTGGTGCTGCCCGACGAGCGCGTCATCGACGTGCTGGTGATCCACCTTAAATCGAAGCGCCCCGACTACCGCCACGGCGACGCCGGCGACACGGCGATGCAGTACGCGCAGGCCAACCTGCGCTCGCTGATCCGGCGCGGCACCGAGGCGGTGGCGCTGCGCGCGCTGCTGAGCCAGATGGACCGCGACGGCCGCCGCCCGCGCGTGGTGCTGGGCGACTTCAACGACACCGTCGACGCCGTCACCACCACCATCGTCATGGGTTCGGGCTGCGTCGGCCTGGCCGACGAGGAGCTGACGGGCCGCCTGTTCGACAGCAACCAGATCCAGCGCGGTCGCGACCGCCTGCGCCACGTCGGCTACACCATCCTGCACGAAGGCCACTACATGACCATCGACCACGTGCTGGTGTCGGAGGAATTCAACCCGGCGTCGCGCTTCGCGCTCGGCGAGGTGATCGACGTGACCTACCTGAACGACCATCTGTTGCAGGCCAAGCCGGAAGCGTCCGACCACGGCCAGGTGCTGGTGCGGCTGCGGCTGTACGACGAGCGCCGCGGGCAAGGCCGCGACACCGAAATGTAACAGCCTGTCCGCCACGCGCGGCGGAACGGCCGCCGACGACACTTGGCCGGTTAGGCGGCATTCAACCGTCCAGCAACCCGCCCAGGCCGTCCAGGCCGCCGCTCAGCCGCGCGTAGCGGCCCTGGTACTGGTCGCAGCCGTGCTCGCGCAAAAAACGCAGCTGCGCCTCGGTCTCCACGCCCTCGGCCAGCACCGCCAGGCCCAGGCTGTGGGCCATGGCGATGATGGCGTTGACCACCGGCGCGTGCACCGCCGCGTCGCCGTCGGGACCGCCCACGCCGCTGACGAACGACAAATCGATCTTCAGCTTGTCGAGCGGATACTCGCGCAGATGGCCGACCCGCGTATAGCCGGTGCCGAAGTCGTCCAGCGCCAGGCGCACGCCCAGCGCCCGCAACGCCGCCAAGGTGACGGTGGCGCTGGCGCTGTGCTTCATGATCATCGCCTCGGTCACCTCCAGCTGCAACAAGCCCGGCGGCAACCCGGACGCCGCCAGCGCCGCGCGCACGTTGTCGACCAGGTTCTTTTGCAAAAATTGCGTCTGCGACAGGTTGACGCCGACCACCAGCGGATGGCCGGCGTCGCGCCAGCGCCGCGCCTCCAGGCACGCCTGCTCCAGCACCCACTGGCCGATCTGCACCATCAGCCCGCTATCCTCGGCGACGCCGATGAAACGTTCCGGCCGCAGCAGCCCCAGGGTTGGATGGCGCCAGCGGATCAGCGCCTCGGCCGCGATCGGCCGGCCGCTGGCGATATCGACCTCGGCGTCGTACTCCAGCGTGAACTGCTGGTTCGCCAGCGCGCGCCGCAGGTCGTTCTCGAACGTCACGCGCTCGACGATCTGCGCGTTCATCCCGGGGCTGAAAAACTGGAAACCGTTGCGGCCGCTTTCCTTGACGTGGTACATCGCCAGGTCGGCGTTTTTCATCAACGTCTCGATATCGGCGCCGTCGTCGGGAAAGATGCTGACGCCGATCGACGTGCTCACATGCAGCCGGTGCGGCGCCAGCACGAACTCCTGGCCGAGGGCCTGCTGGATCGTGGCGGCCACGTGGGCGGCCTGGCCGATGCTGCCGATGTCGGCCAGGATGACGACGAACTCGTCGCCGCCCTGGCGGCTGACGGTGTCGACCCCACGCACGCACTTGACCAGCCGCGCCGCCACCTCCTTGAGCAGCAGGTCGCCGACGTGGTGGCCGAGCGTGTCGTTGATGTATTTGAAGCGGTCGAGGTCGAGGAACATGATGGCGGCCATGCGGCGGTTGCGGCGCGCCGCCGCCAACGCCAGGCTCATGCGGTCTAGCAGCAGCACCCGGTTCGGCAGGTCGGTCAGGAAATCGTGCTCGGCCAGATGGCGGTTGCGCGCCTCGCTGCGGCGGCGGTCGGCCAGGTCGGTCATCATCGCCA
>DASVTJ010000337.1:0-3155 GCA_036387635.1 Duganella sp. | reverse complement strand
AGGTAGGCGATCGCCGGGGTCGGCATCGGGCCGGCCAGCATGACGTCGACGCCGGCGGCCGAGAAGCCGGCTTCGAGCGCCGCTTCCAGCATGTAGCCGGAAATGCGCGTGTCTTTGCCGATCAGTACCGTCGGCCGCTTGCCGCCGGTACGGGCGCCGGCCAGCACCTTGCCGGCCGCGTAGCCAAGACGCATTACGAAGTCAGGCGTGATCGGCGATTCGCCGACCAGACCACGGATACCATCGGTGCCAAAATATTTACGTGCCATGTTGTGCTCTTTATCGTCGATTATTGTTATTGCGTTCCGCGTTCCGCCGCGTTCTACGTTCTGCGTGCTCGCACGTACGCTAGTGTGCCGCCTGCCATACCTTGAGGGCATCGACCGTCTCGGCGACGTCGTGCACGCGGACGATCAGCGCCCCGTGCGCCACCGCCGCCAGCGCGCCGCCAACGCTGCCGGCCATGCGTCGCTCGACCGGTCTGCCGGTGACCGCGCCGACCATCGATTTGCGCGACAAGCCGGCCAGCAACGGCATGTCGAGTTCCGCGATCAACCGCTTCGTGGCCCTCAATAAGGCGTAATTATGCGCCACCGTCTTCCCAAAGCCAAACCCGGGATCGACGCACAATCGACGCGGATCAATCCCGGTGGCGATCAGCGTGTCGATCCGTTCGCGCAGGAAAGCGATGACCTCGGCGACAACGTCGGTGTACGACGGCGCCAGCTGCATATGTTGCGGGTCGGACTGCATGTGCATGATACACAGCGCGCAATCGCTGTCGCGCACCGCCTCCAGCGCGCCGGGCGCGCGGAAGCCGTTGATGTCGTTGATCATGTCGACGCCGGCGATGATGGCTTCGCGCATCACCTGCGGCTTGTAGGTGTCGACCGAGATCGCCGGCCCTTGGTCGCGCAGCGCGTACAGCACCGGCATCACGCGCTGGAGCTCGTCCTCCAGCGGCAGCGGCGGCGCGCCGGGACGGCTCGATTCGCCGCCAACATCGATGATATCGACGCCGTCGAGCATCATTTGCTCGGCGTGCGAGATGGCGAATTCCAGCGACTGGTGCTGGCCGCCGTCGGAAAACGAATCCGGGGTGACATTGAGGATGCCCATCACGCGGGCGCGCAGGCCTTCGCCTTGCAACGGAAAATTGAATCGGCCGAACTGAAGTGTGGATCGCATGAAAAAATGGAATTGGGAATGAAAAAGGGCGAGGATTTCTCCCCGCCCTTGTGTCGTGCCGGCGGACCGTCAGGCCCGTTGCTTAGGCTGGTGCGGTCACGCTAGGCGTGACGCCGGTGCCGCCATCGCTTGGCGGCTGCTTGCGGATCGTCACGCCCGGCTTCGGTGCGCGCGGCTCCAGGCCGGCCATGATGTCGTTGATCTGGTCGGCGTCGATGGTTTCCCAATCGAGCAGCGCCTTGGTCATGACTTCGACTTTATCACGGTTCGCTTCGAGCAACGAGCGGGCCAGCTTGTACTGCTGGTCCAGAATGTTGCGGATCTCGGCATCGACCATTTGCTGGGTCGCTTCGGAAATCGTCTTCGACGCGCCGCCGAAGAAGCCATCGTTCTGGCTGTCCTCGTAGACCATCACGCCCATCGCGTCGGACATGCCGAAGCGGGTCACCATCGAGCGGGCCAGCTTGGTGGCGCGCGAGAAGTCGTTCGAGGCGCCGGTCGACATCTGGCCGACGAAGATCTCCTCGGCGATGCGGCCGCCGAACAGGATCGAAATCTCTTCCAGCATCTTGTCCTTGTAGCCCGAAATATTATCGTGCTCGGGCAGCTGCCAAGTCAGACCCAATGCCCAGCCGCGCGGCATGATCGTCACCTTGTGGACCGGATCGGCCTTCGGCAAAAGCTTGGCGACGACCGCGTGACCGGATTCGTGGTACGCGGTGTTGCGGCGCTCTTCCTCGCGGATGACCATCGACTTTCGCTCCGGACCCATGAAGATCTTGTCCTTGGCATCCTCGAAGTCGATCATGTCGACCAGGCGCTTGGCGCGGCGCGCGGCGAACAGCGCGGCCTCGTTGACCAGGTTGGCCAGGTCGGCGCCCGAGAAACCCGGCGTACCACGGGCCAGGATGTCGGCCTTGACGTCGGTGCCGATCGGCACTTTACGCATGTGCACGTTCAGGATCTGTTCGCGGCCACGGATGTCCGGCAAGCCGACCGAGACTTGACGGTCGAAACGGCCCGGACGCAGCAGCGCTTTATCGAGCACGTCGGCACGGTTGGTGGCGGCGACGACGATCACGCCGGACGACGCTTCGAAACCGTCCATCTCCACCAGCAGCTGGTTCAGCGTCTGTTCGCGTTCGTCGTTACCGCCGCCCATGCCGGCGCCACGGTGACGACCGACAGCGTCGATCTCATCGATGAAGATGATGCACGGCGAATGCTTCTTGGCGTTCTCGAACATGTCGCGCACCCGGCTGGCGCCGACGCCGACAAACATTTCAACGAAGTCCGAACCGGAGATCGAGAAGAACGGCACCTTCGCTTCGCCGGCGATGGCGCGCGCCAGCAGGGTCTTACCGGTGCCCGGAGGACCGACCATCAGCACGCCGCGTGGAATGCGGCCACCGAGTTTCTGGAACTTGCTCGGGTCTTTCAGGAAATCGACGATCTCGTTGACTTCTTCCTTCGCCTCGTCGCAACCGGCGACGTCGGCGAAGGTGACGGTGTTGTTCGATTCGTCCATCATGCGCGCCTTCGACTTGCCAAAGGAGAATGCGCCGCCCTTGCCGCCGCCCTGCATCTGGCGCATGAAGAAGATCCATACACCGATCAGCAACAGCATCGGGAACCACGAGACGAATACTTGCTGCAGGAACGATGGTTCCTCGGGCGGTTTCACGTCGAAACGGATGCCGTTGTCGCGCAGGTCGCCGACCAGGCCGCGATCGAGGATCGTGGCGGTGGTGCGCACCTTGGTGTCATCGATGCGGGTCGCGGTGATGTTGCCGCCCTCGATCACGACGTCCTTGATGCGCTTGGCCTTCACGTCATCCAGCAAATCGGAGTAAGCGATGGGTTTGGCGCCGCCTGCAACGCCATGGCTATCGAACTGCTTGTACAGCATAAGCAGGAGCAGTACGACGACTACCCAGATGGCTGATTTGGAAAACATGTTATTCACG
>DASVTJ010000336.1:0-2285 GCA_036387635.1 Duganella sp. | reverse complement strand
AAATTCATGTGCTACGCGCTGGCCGCGCTGGCGCTCGACATGGTGTGGGGCTACGCCGGCATCCTGTCGCTGGGCCACGGCGTGTTCTTCGCGCTGGGCGCCTACGCGCACGGCATGTACCTGATGCGCGCCATCGGCAGGGACGGCGTGTACCAAAGCGATCTGCCCGACTTCATGGTCTTCCTCGACTGGAAAACCTACCCGTGGTACTGGACCGCTACCGATAGCTTCTGGTACTGCCTCGCCTTGGTGGTGCTGGTGCCCGGCGTGCTGGCCTTCGTGTTCGGTTTCTTCGCCTTCCGCTCGCGCATCAAGGGCGTGTACTTCTCGATCATCACGCAAGCGATGACGTACGCGTTCATGCTGCTGTTCTTCCGTAACGATACCGGCTTTGGTGGCAACAACGGCTTCACCGACTTCAAACGCATACTCGGCTATTCGATCAGCGCGCCCGGCACCAAGGCCACCTTGTATCTGGTGACGCTGGGCGTACTGGCCGGATCGCTGCTGCTGTGCCGGGCCATCGTGCAATCCAAGCTGGGACGCGTGCTGCAGGCGGTGCGTGATTCGGAATCGCGTCTGATGTTCATCGGTTATAACCCGCTGTGGTTCAAATTGTTCGTATGGACCCTGTCGGCGGTGCTGTGCGGGATCGCCGGCGCCCTGTACGTACCGCAGGTCGGCATCATCAACCCGTCCGAGATGTCGCCGGCTAATTCGATCGAGATGGTGATCTGGACCGCCGTCGGTGGCCGTGGCACCTTGATCGGCCCGATCATCGGCGCGTTCTCGGTCAACGGCTTGAAAAGCTGGTTCACCGGCGCCTTCCCGAATCTGTGGCTGTTTGCGCTGGGGTTGATATTCATCCTGGTGACGCGCTATCTGCCGCAGGGGATCGCCGGCCTGGCGGCGCGCCGGAGCAAGAAGGAGAAGGCGGCATGAGCGGCACCGAGAGTTACGACCGCGTCGCCGGCCACGGGCTGGATACGACGCACGGCGCGATCCTGTATCTGGAAGAGATCACGGTATCGTTCGACGGCTTCCGCGCGCTGAATAAACTCAGTCTCGATATCTCGGTCGGCGAACTGCGATGCGTCATCGGGCCTAACGGCGCCGGCAAGACGACGATGATGGACGTTATCACCGGCAAAACGCGGCCGACGTCCGGCACCGCCTACTTCGGCCAGACCCTGGACCTGAGCCGGATGACCGAGTACCAGATCGCCCACGCGGGCATCGGCCGCAAGTTCCAGCGCCCGACGATCTTCGAGCAGCACACCGTGTTCGAAAACCTGGAACTGGCGATGAAGACCGACAAGCGCGTGCGGCCCACACTCTTTGCGCGGTTGAATTCGGAACAGCGCGGCAAGATCGACGAGATCCTCAAGCTGATACGCTTAAACGGCAGCGAGGCGTGGCCGGCCGGCTTGCTGTCGCACGGCCAAAAGCAGTGGCTCGAAATTGGCATGCTCTTGATGCAGGAACCGCAGCTGATTTTGCTCGACGAGCCGGTGGCCGGCATGTCCGACGCCGAAACCGCGCGCACCGCCGAACTGCTGAACGAATTGCGCGGCAAGCATTCGATCATGGTGGTCGAACATGACATGGCGTTTGTGACCGAGATCGCGCAGCAGGGCGTGGTGACGGTGCTGCATGAAGGCTCGGTGCTGGCGCAGGGGACGATGGCGCAGGTGCAGTCCGACGAGCGGGTGATCGAAGTCTATCTGGGACGCTGAAAATATGCTGCAAGTTGAAAAAATCAATCAGTACTATGGGTCGTCGCACACCTTGCGCGGCGTGTCGCTGGAGCTGGAGCGCGGCAAATGCATGGCGCTATTGGGCCGCAATGGCGTCGGCAAGACCACGCTGCTCAAGTGCCTGATGGGCGTGTTGCCGGTATCGGCCGGCATCGTCAAGCTGGAAGGGCGCGACATCACGCGCATGGCGCCGCACCAGCGCGCGCGGGCCGGCATCGCCTATGTGCCGCAGGGGCGCGAGATCTTCGCGCGGCTGACGGTGGAGGAAAACCTGCTGATGGGGCTAGCGACGCACAGCGGCAAAAAGGCGTCCACGATCAAGGGCGAGGTCTACGAGCTGTTTCCGGTGCTGAAGGACATGCTGCACCGGCGCGGCGGCGATCTGTCCGGGGGCCAGCAGCAGCAACTGGCGATCGCCCGCGCGCTGCTGGCCGAACCGAAGCTGATCATCCTCGACGAGCCGACCGAGGGTATCCAGCCCTCGATCATCAAAGATATCGGCAACGTGATCCGGTTGCTGCGCCAGCG
>DASVTJ010000335.1:0-4655 GCA_036387635.1 Duganella sp. | reverse complement strand
CGGCGACGCCGGCCGCGTCAGCGTGCTGGCCGATCCGCGCACCAACTCGCTGGTGCTGCGGGCGCCGTCGGCGGCGCGCTCGAACCTGGCCAAGTCGCTCATCGCCAAGCTCGACCAGCCGACCCAGGAACTGGGCAACGTGCACGTGGTCTACCTGAAAAACGCCGAAGCAACCAAGCTGGCGCAGACGTTGCGCTCGCTGGTGTCGGGCGACACCTCGTCGACCAACCAGAACGGCGGCAGCGGCACCGGCACCGGCAACACCGGCCAGAATCAGGGCGGCCAGAGCAGCAACACCGGCAGCTTCGGCGGCGGCAGCAGCGGCAGCTCGGCCAGCGGCGGCAGCACCGGCCCGACCAATCCCCTGCTGACGGGTAACAACAATTCGCAGCAGCAGGGCGCCGGCGGCGGCCAGGCCGGTTACATCCAGGCCGACGCCACCACCAATACGCTGATCATCACCGCGCCCGAATCGGTGTACCGCAACCTGCGCGCCGTCATCGACCAGCTTGACGTGCGTCGCGCCCAGGTCTACATCGAATCGCTGATCGTCGAAGTGACGTCCGACAAGGCCTCCGAGTTCGGCGTGCAATGGCTGGGCGCCACCGGCAATTCCGATTCCAAGTACCGCGTCGGCGGTCTGCAGCAGTCGTCGATCGGCGGCACCAGCATCAGCAGCCTGGCCGGCGCGCTGCTCAACAACTCGGGAACGACGACGACGCTTCCGACGCTGCCCGGCGGGGGCCTGACGTTGGGCCTGTTCAAGCAGGTCGCCGGTGGCCTGGGCCTTGGCTTGCTGGCCCGCTCGCTCGAGTCCGACGGCAACGCCAACGTGCTGTCGACGCCGAACATGATCACGCTCGACAACGAACTGGCGACGATCTCGGTCGGCCAGAACGTGCCGATCCTGACCGGCCAGTTCACCACCACGTCCGGCACCAACAACAATCCGTTCCAGACCATCGACCGCAAGGAAGTGGGCCTGACGCTGAAGGTGCGCCCGCAGATTTCCGAAGGCGGTACCATCAAGCTGGCGATCTATCATGAGACGTCGAGCGTGGACAAGTCGACCTTGAATGCGGCGGCAGGCATCACCATCAACAAGCGCGTGATCGAGAACAACGTGATCGCCGACGACGGCCAGATCATCGTGCTCGGCGGCCTGATCGAGGACACCGAGGGCGACAGCACCGATAAGACGCGCGGCCTGGGCGATATTCCGGTCATCGGCAACCTGTTCAAGTATCAGAGCCGCAGCCGCAAGAAAACCAATCTGATGGTGTTCCTGCGCCCGGTGGTGATCCGCAACCAGGAGCAGAGCACCAGCCTGGCGACCGACCGCTACGACTACATGCGCACGTCGCAGGAGGCGATCAAGCCGCCGCAAAGCGTGCTGGTCGAGGATCTCGGCCAGCCGGTGCTGCCGCCGCTGCGCAACGGCGTGCTGACCGGCGGCGGCACCGTCGCCAAGCCGATTCCGCAAGCGCCGATCCCGCGCGTGCCGGGCCGCGCCGAGAACCTGCAACCGCAACAGCCGCAGCAACAGCAGCAGCAACAGCAACCGCCGTCGCCGTGAAATGCGTCACAGATATGAGCACCGATATGAGCCACCGCCATGAGTCACCGCCATGAATAACCTGTTACCTTACGCCTTCGCCCGCGACTTCGTCGTGCTGGCGCAGCACAGCGACGCCGCCGAGCAAACGGTCGACGTCATGGTCTGCGGCGCCACCGCGCCGGCCGCCATCGCCGAAGTATCGCGCCGCTTCGGCCGCATCCAGCTCAAAAGCATGACGCGCGCCGACCTGGAAACGGCCATCGCCACCGCCTACGCCAGCGCCGGCGGCAACGCCTCGATGGTGGCCGACGAGTTCGACGCCGAACTCGACCTGACCAAGCTGTTGCAGGACGTGCCGGCCATCGAGGACTTGCTCGAATCGTCCGACGACGCCCCGGTGATCCGCATGATCAACGCGCTGCTGACGCAAGCGCTGCGCGACAGCGCCTCCGACATCCACATCGAGCCGTTCGAGCAAACCTCGGTGGTGCGCTTCCGCGTCGACGGCTCGCTGCGCGACGTGGTGCGTCCGCGCAAGGCGATCCACGGTTCGCTGATTTCGCGGATCAAGATCATGGCGCAGCTCGACATCGCCGAAAAACGCCTGCCCCAGGACGGCCGCATCACCTTGCGCATCGGCGGCAAGCCGGTCGACGTGCGCGTGTCGACCTTGCCGACCGGGCACGGCGAACGCGCGGTGCTGCGACTGCTGGACAAGGAAGCCGGCCGCCTCGACCTGAACCACCTGGGCATGAGCGACAAGATGCTGCCGAAGTTCGATGCGCTGATCAACCAGCCGCACGGCATCGTGCTGGTGACCGGGCCGACCGGTTCCGGCAAAACCACCACCCTGTACGCGGCGCTGTCGCTGCTGAACGCGGCCACCACCAACATCATGACGGTCGAAGACCCGATCGAGTACGACTTGAACGGCGTCGGCCAGACGCAGGTGAACCCGCGCATCGACATGACGTTCGCCAAGGCGCTGCGCGCGATCCTGCGGCAAGACCCGGACGTCATCATGATCGGCGAGATCCGCGACCTGGAAACGGCGCAGATCGCCGTGCAGGCGTCGCTGACGGGCCACCTGGTGCTGGCGACCTTGCACACCAACGACGCCGCCGCCGCCGTCACGCGCTTGCTCGACATGGGGATCGAACCGTTCCTGCTGTCGTCGTCGCTGCTGGGGGTGCTGGCGCAGCGCCTGGTGCGCAAGCTGTGCGGCCAGTGCAAGACCTTCGACGGCCAGCAATGGCATGCCGCCGGCTGCGAGCATTGCGGCCACACCGGCTACCAGGGCCGTGTCGGCGTCTACGAATTCCTGGAGACGACGGAGCAGATCCGCGCCCAGATCCACAACCGCGCCTCGGAGGCCGAAGTCAAGGCGGCCGCCATCGGCAGCGGCATGCAGACCATGCGTGACGACGGCGAGCGCTGGCTGGCGGCCGGCATCACCACGCAGGCCGAATTGCTGCGCGTGACCAAAGACTAGAGGAAAATAAGCGACCATGCCCGCATTCCGCTACGAAGCCGTCGACGCCGGCGGCGCCACCAAAAAAGGGGTGCTCAATTCCGACAGCGCGCGTTCGGCGCGCTCCGAGCTGCGCACGCTGGGGCTGGTGCCGCTGAAGGTCGACGCCATCGCCGCCCAGGTCGACGCCGCTGGCGTGACCAAGAGCCGCGGCTTCGGCGAGCGCCTGTCGACCACCGAGCTGGCCTTGTTCACGCGCCAGCTGGCCAGTCTGCTCGAGGCCGGCCTGCCGCTCGAGCAAGCCTTCACCGCCTTGCTGGAACAGTCCGAGCGGCCGTACATGCGCGACTTGATCGCCTCGATCCGCTCGGAGGTCATCGGCGGCGCCGCGCTGTCGGACGTGCTGGGCCGCCATCCGCGCGACTTCGCCGAGATCTACCGCGCGCTGGTCGCCTCCGGCGAGCAGATCGGCCAATTGTCGCGCGTGCTGTCGCGTCTGGCCGACTACATCGAGCGCCGCAACGCGCTGGTGCAAAAGGTGCGGCTGGCGTTCACCTATCCGGCCATCGTCACCGTGGTGGCGTTCTCGATCGTGATCTTCCTGCTGACCTACGTGGTGCCGCAGATCGTCTCGGTGTTTGCCAACACCAAGCAAAAGCTGCCGGTGCTGACCATCATCATGCTGGCCGTGTCCGATTTTGTGCGCAACTACGGCATCGTGGTCGCGATCCTGCTGGTGGGCGCGTGGTTCATGTGGCGCCGGGCGCTGCAAAACCCGGCGCTGAAACGCCGCTGGCACACCTGGCTGCTGACGGCGCCGCTGTACGGCAAGTTCGAGCGCAGCCTCAACACCGCGCGCTTCGCCAGCACCCTGGCGATCACCACCGGCTCGGGCGTGCCGATCTTGCGCGCGCTTGAAACGAGCCGCGATACGTTGTCCAATGTCGCCATGAAGGAGCTGGTCGAGGAGGCCAGCGACGCCGTGCGCGAGGGCGTGAGCCTGGCGCGCTCGCTGTCGGCGCAAAAGCATTTTCCGCCGATGCTGATCCATATGATCCGCGCCGGCGAGATCACCGGCGAGCTGCCGGCCATGCTCGACCGCGCGGCCGCCGCGCAGGAGGCCGATCTGGAGCGGCGCACGCTGACCATCGCCGGCCTGCTGGAACCGGCGCTGATTCTGGCGATGGGCGTGGTGGTGCTGCTGATCGTGCTGGCCGTGCTGATGCCTATCATCGAAATTAATCAGCTGGTACGCTGATAAAGGAAGTTATGAAGCATGAATCTATGAAGCGTTTGCCCGTCGTCGGTAGCGTGCTGGCCTTGGCGCTGTTGTCGGTGTCGGCGGCGTATTGGGGCTTGCAGTTGTTCAAGCCGCCGCAGCGCGCGATCGCCGCGCCACCGCCACCGCCGCCGGTCGCCCTCAATATCGAGGCGGCCAAGGGCTTGTTCGGCGGCCAGATCTCGGTCGCCGCCGTCAGCAATTACCAGCTCAAGGGCGTGGTGGCGTCGGGCGGCAAGGGCAGCGCGGCGATCCTGGCGATCGACAACAAGCCGTCGCTGGCCTACGGCGTCGGCCGCGAGGTGGTGCCCGGCGTGACCGTCAAGGAAGTGCATCCGAAGTACGTG
>DASVTJ010000334.1:0-3618 GCA_036387635.1 Duganella sp. | reverse complement strand
GTGAAAATCGGCCTGCTGCAGCGCTACGCGATCGACAACATGTCGCTGACCGAGCATCCATTCAAACGCTTCCCGTCGACCGGCAAGACCATCGCGGTGGTCGGCGCCGGACCGGCGGGACTATCATGCGCACACCGCTTGGCCATGCTGGGCAACGACGTGGTGATCTACGAGGCGCGCGAGAAATCAGGCGGCCTGAATGAATACGGTATCGCCAAGTACAAGCTGACCGATAACTTCGCGCAGAAGGAAGTCGACTTCCTGCTGGCGATCGGCGGCATCGAAATCAAGCATGGCCAGACCCTGGGCGGCAATGTGCAGCTGAGGGATTTGCACGCGCAGTACGATGCGGTGTTTCTCGGCTTGGGGCTCGGCGCCAGCAAGCAGCTTGGCTTGACCGGTGAAGAGGCGCCCGGCTTGCTGGCGGCCGTCGACTACATCGCCGCGCTGCGCCAGGCCGATGACCTGAGCCAGTTGCCGCTGCCGTCGCGCGCCATCGTCATCGGCGCCGGCAACACCGCCATCGACATGGCGGTGCAGATCCAGCGCCTTGGCGCGGAGGAGGTCACGCTGGTGTACCGGCGCGGCTTCGAGGCCATGAGCGCGACCGGACACGAACAGCACATCGCCAAGGAAAACCAGGTGCGCATGCGAACCTGGGCCCAGCCGCAGCAAGTGCTGCTGGACGATGCGGGCCGCGTGCGCGGCATGCGCTTCGAGAAGACCGCGATGATCAACGGCCGCTTCGGCGGCACCGGCGAGACCTTCGAGATCGCGGCCGATGCGATATTCAAAGCAATTGGCCAGAGCATGGATGAAACGAGCATCAGCGATCCGCTGGCAAAGACGTTGAAACGCGATGGTGAAAAAATCCATGTCGACGATCAGTTCCGCACCGTGCTGCCGGGGATCTACGCCGGCGGCGACTGCGTGGCGCCGGGACAGGATTTGACGGTGCAGGCGGTCCAGCATGGAAAATTGACCGCGCATGCGATTCACGAAGATATTAAATCAATGAGCAAGTCGGCCGCGAAGCCGATCAACCAAGCACTGAAAGTGGAGGCTGCATAATGGCTGACCTGAGCATCGAATTTTGCGGCATCAAGTCGATCAATCCATTCTGGCTGGCCTCCGCGCCGCCGACCGACAAAGCCTACAACGTGGTGCGCGCCTTCGAGGCGGGTTGGGGCGGCGTGGTGTGGAAAACGCTGGGCGAAGATCCGGCCGCCGTCAACGTCTCGTCGCGCTACTCGGCGCACTACGGCAAGAACCGCGAAGTCCTCGGTTTCAACAACATCGAACTGATCACCGACCGCTCGCTGGAGGTCAACCTGCGCGAAATCACGCAGGTGAAGAAGGACTGGCCGGACCGCGTGATCATCGTTTCGCTGATGCTGCCTTGTGAAGAAAAGCTGTGGGCCGATATCCTGCCGTTGGTGGAGGCGACCGGCGCCGATGGAATCGAACTCAATTTCGGCTGCCCGCACGGGATGCCGGAGCGCGGCATGGGCGCGGCGGTGGGCCAGGTGCCTGAATACGTGGAGATGGTCACGCGCTGGTGCAAAACGCACGGCAAGCTGCCGGTGATCGTCAAGCTCACGCCCAACATCACCGACGTGCGCGCGCCGGCCCGCGCCGCCAAGGCCGGCGGCGCGGACGCCGTCTCGCTGATTAACACCATCAACTCGATCACGCATCTGGACCTGGATCAGATGGTGGCGTTTCCGGTCGTCGGCGGCGCCAGCACGCACGGCGGCTACTGCGGTTCGGCCGTCAAGCCGATCGCCTTGAACATGGTGGCCGAAATCGCGCGCGACCCGGCCACCAGAGGCTTGCCGATTTCCGGCATCGGCGGCATAGGCAACTGGCGCGACGCGGCCGAGTTCATGGCGCTCGGTTCCGGCTGCGTGCAGGTCTGCACCGCCGCCATGCTGCACGGCTTCCGCATCGTCGAAGAGATGAAGGACGGCCTGTCGCGCTGGATGGACGAGAAGGGCTACACGCGCACCAGTGACTTTGTCGGCAAGGCGGTGCCCAACACCACAGACTGGAAGTACCTGGACATGAACTATCAGGTCATCGCGCACATCAACCAGGACGACTGCATCAAGTGTGGCCGCTGTTACGTGGCCTGCGAGGACACGTCGCACCAGTCGATCGCGCAGCTCATCGACGCCGTCGGCACACGCACCTATGAGGTGATCAAGGAGGAATGCGTCGGCTGCAATCTGTGCGAAATCACCTGCCCGGTGCAGGGCTGCATCACGATGGTGCCGCAGAATACCGGCAAGCCGTACATGAACTGGACGCAGGACCCGCGCAATCCGCGTGCGGAAAATGTGAAGGTGCCGGAGACGGCATAGGTACGGAACTTGCAACGATGGGAGCACATGATCAACCCTTGGAGAACGCCTCGTGAGTAAAGAACTCTCTGGCAGCACGCAACTCTGGAACGAAGACCTGGCGCCGACGACCGCCGCGCAACGCACCTGGCGCTGGTATCACTTCGCCGCGCTGTGGGTCGGCATGGTGATGTGCATTCCAGCCTACACGCTGTCGGCGAGTTTGATCGAAGGGGGCATGTCCGGTTACCAGGCCGTGCTGACGGTGTTCATCGCCAACGCCATCGTGCTGCTGCCGATGGTGTTGATCGGCCACGCCGGCACCAAGTACGGCATTCCGTATGCGGTGCTGGCGCGCGCGTCGTTCGGCACCGCCGGTGCGCGTTTGCCGGCGCTGATGCGCGCCATCGTCGCCTGCGGCTGGTACGGCATCCAGACCTGGTTCGGCGGCTCGATGATCTACACGCTGCTCGGCGTGATGATGGGCGGCGAAATTGGTGGCGCCAAACTCGGCTTCCTCGGCATCAACGGCGCGCAGCTGCTTTGCTTCCTGGCCTTCTGGGCAATCCAGTTCTGGTACATCGTGCACGGCATGGATGCCATCCGCAAGCTGGAGACCTACACCGCGCCGTTGAAGATCGCCATCTGCTTCGTGCTGCTGGCGTGGGTGCACAACAAGGCAGGCGGCTTCGGCGACCTGTTGTCGGCGCCGTCGCAGTTTGTTGCGGGCGGTAAAAAAGAAGGCCAGTTCTGGTCCGTGTTCTGGCCTTCGCTGACGGCGATGGTCGGCTTCTGGGCCACGCTGGCGCTGAACATCCCCGACTTTACCCGCTTCGCCAAATCGCAGCGCGACCAGATCATCGGCCAGTCGGTAGGCCTGCCGGTGCCGATGGGATTACTGGCGATGATGGCGGTGATCGTCACCTCGGCCACCGTGGTCTTGTACGGCAAGGCGATCTGGGACCCGGTCGACCTGGCCAGCCGCATGACCGGCGTCGCGGTACTGGTGGCGTTGCTGGTGCTGTTGATCGACACCGTCTCCGTCAACCTGGCCGCCAATCTGGTCGGACCGGCGTACGACTTCTCGTCGCTGGCGCCGAAGCGGATTTCGTACAAGACCGGCGGCTACATCACAGCCGGTATCGCCATCGTCATGATGCCGTGGAAGATACTCGAATCGACGCAGGGCTATGTCTTCACGTGGCTGATCGGCTACTCGGCACTGCTCGGCCCCATCGCCGGCATCCTGATCGTCGACTACTACATGGTGCGCAAG
>DASVTJ010000333.1:0-4043 GCA_036387635.1 Duganella sp. | reverse complement strand
GCGCGGCCACGTGCAGCTGCAGGAAAGCCTGTGCGACGACATCGTGCGCGCGATGCTGGACCACCCGCGCGTGCGCGCCGCCCGCGTCTCGACGATGAAGCCGGACGTGTACCCGGACTGCGAAGGCGTCGGCGTCGAAGTGTTCAAAATCAAGGACAACGTCTGATATGAACGCCCCCCCGCACCTGCCGCAAGGCCTTGGCGAACTGGCCACCCCACTTGAGCCCGAGCACAATTCGTCCAACTCGCCGACCGACTCGCGCCGTTTTGAAATCCTGCAAAAGAAGCTGCGCACGCAAACCGGCAAGGCGATCGTCGACTTCGACATGATCACCGAGGGCGACCTGGTGATGGTGTGTATGTCGGGCGGCAAAGACAGCTACGCGATGCTCGACATCCTGATGCACCTGCGTAAAATCGCGCCGGTCAAGTTCGACCTGATCGCGGTCAACCTCGATCAAAAGCAGCCGGGCTTCCCGGAGCATGTGCTGCCGGAGTATTTTGAAAAGATCGGCGTGCCGTACAAGATCGTCGAGCAGGACACCTACAGCATCGTCGTCGAGAAGATCGAGCCGGGCAAGACCACCTGCTCGCTGTGCTCGCGCCTGCGCCGGGGCATCCTGTACCGCACCGCCAAGGAGCTGGGCGCGACCAAGATCGCGCTGGGCCACCACCAGGGCGACATCCTGGAGACCTTCCTGCTCAATATGTTCTACGGCGGCACCATCAAGACGATGCCGGCCAAGCTGACCGCCGACGACGGCGAAAACGTGGTGATACGCCCGCTGGCCTATTGCCGCGAGCAAGACATCGAGAAGTACGCCGGCAAGATGGGCTTCCCGATCATCCCGTGCAACCTGTGCGGCTCGCAGCCGAATTTGCAGCGCCAGGCGATGAAGGAAATGCTGCAGACGTGGCAGCAGAAAAATCCGCTGTGGATCAAGAGCATGGCGACCGCAATGGGCAACATCAAGCCGTCGCACATGATGGACCGCGGGCTGTTTGACTTCAGCAAGAACGAAATGCGCGAGGCCGAAGGCGCCTTCACCGGCGACATCCTGTTCGACAAGGACGAGAGCATCTCGCTCAACGGCGTCGACGGCGCCTTTGCGATCCAGAGCGAATCGCTCAAGCGCGGGGCTTAAAGAGCGATTTGAGAAGGGGTATGCGCCGCGACAGCGTGATCCCCCTTCTTCGTCAACCGCTTAGAACTTCTGCGCCGTGCGCATCACCGGGTACAGGTTGAAGCGCTCGTCCCACGACGAGTGGCGACGCGCGAAGAACTCCAGGCGCGCCTTCTGGCTCTTGTTGAACTCCACGTCGCTGTCGAGCTTCTTCTGGAACTCGGCGCGCAACGCCGGATCGGCTTCGAGCTGCTCGCGGGCGACATCCTCGGCCACATACTCCTCCATGTACTCCTTGCGCTCGAAGGCGTTATTGAAGTCGCCCCACGCCAGCAGCGAGTCGGCGCCGCGCGGCTCGAGCATCGTCATCACCAGGCGCGCCTTCGGCTGCGCGATCGGCACGAACAGCGCGCCCTTGTTCACGCTGCGCCGCTCGCGGCCCCAGTCACCCTCCACCGCCAAGGTCTGGCGCCCCTCGAACGACTGCGCGCCGAACTTGGTCTTGGTGGCGCGGAAGGTCTCGACCTCCAGCGCCATCTGGTCCGCCCCCAGCACCTTGAAGTCGATGCCGTGCTGTTTCAGCTTTGCGGCCACGCGCGGCGCGTCGGCCAGCGGCACCAAATAACCACCTTTGGGCGCGGCGACTTTGAAGTCCGGCACGATCTCGTCGCGCAGCGGCACGCTCCACATCTGCGGCTTGCTTTCGTCATAGTGCGTCATCAAGCCGCCCGACACCTCCGAATGGGCGCGGGTGTATTCGTAGCCGGGGAACTGGATGGTCTTGCTGTTGAACGTGGTGCGATAGCTGAGCGGGAAGTCGGCGCCGGCCAGCGCCGCCGCGCGGGCGTCGGCGCGGCGCGTCATCGTCTGCCACGCCTGACCGTTGGCGGCGACCTGCGACAGCAGCGAGACGATGGTGTTGCGCGTGATGCGCACGCGGGTCGGATAATCCTTCCACGAATGCGTCTCGACCAGCATCGCGAAGCGGTTACGCATCGGGAAATAGCCGGTCGAGAAGCGCGGCGTGGCCATGCTGTCGACAAAGCCGGACGTCGGATCGTCGTCGACCGCGAACGAAATGTAATACGGTTTCGGGTCCGAGCCCTGCGCCTTCAGGTCGGCGATGACGGCGCCTTGCAGCGCCAGGCCGGCCTGTTTGAGTTCTTCGTCGCCGCCGTGCACCGGCTCGACCTGGATCGAGACGTCCGGCTGGAACTTGGCGCCGTCGGTCACGTGCAGATCGATGTAGGCCAGCGGGTCCCAAGCGTTCACCAGCGCCAGCATGGCCTGCATTTCCGGCGCGTCGGCTTTGACGTAGTCGCGATTGAGGTTGTAGTTCTGCGCCGTGGTGCGCCAGCCCATTTCGACCGGACCGCGCTGGTTCGGCCGGTTCCACTTGCCAAAGCGCTCGTGGCCGTCGACGTTGAACACCGGGACGAACAACAGCACCTGCTTGTCCAGCGCGCCGGGAGCGGCCTTGTTCTCCAGCGCCTCGCGCAGCGCCAGGAAGCCGGCGTCCTTGCCGTCGATTTCGCCGGCGTGGATGCCGCCCTGCACCAGCAGCACCGGCACGCCGCGCTTTTTCGCCTGGTCGGCGGTCAGCGCGCCGGTGCGCGAGACGGCCAGCGCCAGCATCGGGCGCCCTTCCGGCGTGCGGCCGAACTCAAAGCAGCGCACCTGTTTCGGATAAGCCTTCTGGAAGCGCGCGCACAACGCCACCACTTCGTCGTAACGGCCGGTGTTCTGGAAACCGGACCGCTCGGCGATAGTGCTCAGAGGGGAAGTCGATGGTGCGGAGGATGACACCGGCGGCGCGGCGGCCAGCGAGGTGGCGGAGGTGATAGCGGTGGTAGCGGCGAAGGCAAACAGTATGGCGGAACGAATCATGGAAGAACTTCCAGCGTGGGTTGATCGACCGGTGCCTGCGCCGGCACCGGATACGCTGGAAATTATAGACGGCTTTATGGGCTAGCGATTGCCGATCGCAATTTCCTTGGCCTGCGGACGGACCAGTTTCATGGCGCCCGAAGCCGCCGTGGCGGTGGCCGAGCGGGCTCGGTTCATCGCCGGCTGCGCTGGACACATCCCGTTGGCGCGGTAGCTGAGAGCCGTCGACAGCAGCCGCTCGGCGGTGTCGCCCAGCGCGTGACCGAGATCGTCGGCGGCGCGGCACGTCGGCTGGAAGCCATCGGCATAGTCGCCGAAGCCCTTGTTGTTGGTCGCCTGCGCCTGGACCGCGAAGTAGGTGGTGCCGCAGTTATCGGCCGGCACGAACGAATACGGCTTGCCGCACGTCTCGCCCCCGATCAGATTGACTTCGACATCGATGCCGCGCAAGCCGTTGATCACCGCCTCGCTGGCCGAACAGGTGCCGGACGTGGTCAGGATGGTGACGCGCTTCAGGGCCAGAGTCGGCAGCGCCGTGCCGGCGGCCAGTTGCGAGCCGTCCAAGCCGTACGCCTTGTCCATGAACGACTGCGGGGAACCGGCCGGGATCTTGTCGTTATATTGCAGCCGCGCGAAGACCTTACCGCCGACGGCGTCGGGACCGGCGATCATGTACGCCAGCTCGCTGGCGACGGCCAGATAGCCACCGCCGTTATAGCGCATGTCGAGCACCAGGTCGGCGACGTTGGCCGATTTCAGCGTGGTGAACGCCTTTACCAGCTCGCTCTCGGACAGTCCGGTGTGATCGTCGAACTGCAGGTAACCGACCTTGCCGGTCGGCGTATCGATGGTTTTGACGTTTTGCACCGGCGGACTGGCCACCTCTCGTGCCGTCAGGCTGACCGTCAGCGGAGCACCGGCGCGCGTCAGCGCCAGCTGGTGCGTCTGCCCGGCGGTGGACGGGAACAAACCGGCGTTGATGCGGTTTACGCTGGCGCCGGAATTGTCGGTCAGCGGCACGCCGTCGACCGA
>DASVTJ010000332.1:0-3629 GCA_036387635.1 Duganella sp. | reverse complement strand
GTGCCGATCGGCGTACCGGCCGCGTCGTAGGCGACCGCGTGCACGCAGACTGCGTCCATGTGGTCCATTTCGAGCTCGGCCGGAACCTTTTGTTCTTCGACGAACACTTCAAAGCGGATGGCTTTGGCATCCTCGTTCAGGGTGTTCCAGTCGCCGAGGCGAAGTGTGTGTTGTGGGTGCGCGGTCATTCGTCTGGGATCGGATTGGATGGAACCGGATTGTCGCACGCCAGGTGCTGTTCGAGAAAGTCCACAAAGACGCGCACCTTTGCCGAACCGGATAGCCGCTGCGGATACACCGCCCAGACATTGGCCTCCTGCGTGTACGCCGGCAACACCTGCACCAGCTGGCCGCTGTCGAGATACATTTGCGCATCCCAGCGCGAGCGCAGCACGATGCCGGCGCCGGCCACCGCCCATTGCAGCGCGATCTCGCCGTGGTTGGTCGACAGCGGCCCGCTCACCTTGACGACCTCCTCCCGCTCGGGACCGCGCAGCCGCCAGACGCCGAACGGCAAGTCGCGCTCCTTGATCGGCAGGCAGTCGTGCGCTTCCAGATCGTGCAGCGTTTGCGGCGTGCCGTGCCGCGCCAGATAGGCCGGCGCGGCGCACAGGATGCGGTGGTTCGACATCAGCCGCCGCGCGATCAGCTGCGGCGCGATGTCGTCGCCGATACGGATATCGACGTCGATGCCTTCGCCGACGATGTCGACCAAACGGTCGAACACCTCGAACCGGACTTGCAGCGACGGATGCCGCGCCACCACGCCTGCAATCGCGGGCGCGACGACATTGCGGCCGAACCCGAAGCTGCTGCTGACGCGCAACTGCCCGCGCGGCACGCCTTGGCGCTCGGCGACGTCGTCGAAGAGGCTCTCCAAGCCGGACAAGATCGTCAGCGCGCGCTTGTAAACCTGCTCGCCATCGTCGGTGACCACCACTTGGCGCGTGGTGCGGTGGAACAGGCGCACGCCCAGCGCCGCCTCCAGCATGCCGACGCGCTTGCTGACATAGGCCGGCGACATGCCCAGCTCCTCTGCCGCCGCGACGAAGCTGGCCTTACGCACCACCGTGGCGAACACACGCAAATCTTTGTTTTCAATATTTTTATTCACGGAGCGTGTTGTTTCAGATCACAATTCGCCACATTTTAAACGAGGCTGCCCGCGTTATGCTGTTACCCATTGGCTAACAAACAGGAGTAACGAAAATGAACACACACCGGATCGCGGTCATCGCCGGCGACGGCATCGGGAAGGAAGTCATGCCGGAAGGCATACGGGTGGTTGAGGCGGCCGCGAAACGCTTCGGCATCGGCATCGAATGGACCACCTTCGAGTGGGCCAGCTGCGACTACTACGTCCAGCATGGCAAGATGATGCCGGACGACTGGTTCGACCAGCTCAAGGGCTTCGACGCCATCTTTTTCGGCGCGGTTGGTTGGCCGGAGATCGTGCCGGACCACATTTCGCTGTGGGGTTCGCTGCTGAAATTCCGCCGCCAGTTCGATCAATACGTGAACCTGCGCCCGGTGCGCTTGATGCCCGGCGTGCCCTGCCCGCTGGCCAACAAGCAGCCAGGCGATATCGACTTTTACATCGTGCGCGAGAACACCGAGGGCGAGTATTCGTCGGTCGGCGGCAAGATGTTCGAAGGCACCGAGCGCGAATTCGTGTTGCAGGAGTCAGTCTTCACCCGCACCGGCGTCGACCGGGTGCTCAAATACGCGTTCGAGCTGGCGCAGAGCCGCCCAAAAAAGCATCTGACGTCGGCCACCAAGTCGAACGGTATCTCGATCAGCATGCCGTATTGGGACGAGCGCTTCGCGGCCATGGGCCAAGCGTACCCGGACGTGCACGGCGACCAGTACCACATCGATATCCTGTGCGCGCGTTTCGTGCTGTCGCCGGAGCGGTTCGACGTGGTGGTGGCGTCGAATTTATTCGGCGACATTTTGTCGGACCTCGGTCCGGCGTGCACAGGCACCATCGGCATCGCGCCGTCGGCCAATCTAAATCCCGAGCGGACTTGGCCATCGCTGTTCGAGCCGGTGCACGGTTCGGCGCCGGATATCTACGGCAAAAACATCGCCAATCCGGTGGCCATGATCTGGTCGGGGGCGATGATGCTGGATTTCCTCGGCAATGGCGAGGGCAAGTACCGGGCGGCGCACGATGCGATCGTCGCGGCCATCGAAGCGTGCATCCAGGACGGCGCGCGCACGCCCGATCTGGGCGGCACGGCCAGCACCACCGACGCGGGCAAGGCGATCGCGGCGGCGCTGGGGTAGCGTTCGCCGACGGCGCGTACGCCTGCGCCGGGCCGGCGCGTAGGCTGGCGCTTGGCTCGCGATGCCCTGTGCCGACAAGGCTACCAATAACCCAGCAGTTTCCACCAGGCGCCGCCGATCACCGCGAAGACGGCCAGTTCCAGCACGCACATGACAAAGCCGACGCGCCACCAGTCTCCCATCGTCACATAGCCACTGCCAAAGATGATCGGCGAGGTGCCGGTGGCGTAATGGGTCAGCGTCATCATGATGGCCGAACCGGCGGTCATCATCAGCAAAAACGGCACCAGATATTCGGCGGGCAGCAACTGCGCGCCCACCGACATGAAGGCGAACAGCATGGCGCTGATGTGCGCGGTCGTGCTGGCGAACAGGTAGTGCGAGAAGACGAACGCCAACAGCAACACACTCGCGGTCGGCATCCAGCCCATGCCGCTGGCGACGATGGCGTCCTTCATCGACAACGCGGCCCAGCTGATGACGCCGAGTTTGTTCAATTGCTCGGCCAGCATGACCAGGGCGCCGAACCAGATCAGCGTGTCCCAGGCGCTTTTCTCCGACAGCACATCGTCCCAGTCGAGCGTGCCGGTGATAATCAGCACGAACAGGCCGACGAAGGCGACCACGGTCGGGTCGAGCGTCCAGGCCGGACCGAACGCCATTGCCGGCAGATTGGCCCACAGCACCAGCAGCAAACCGAAGGTGCCCAGCATGACTTTTTCCTTTGGCGCCAGCGGCCCCATGCGATCGAGTTCGCCGCGCGCGTAATCGACCGCGTCCGGCGTCGCCTTCAGTTGCGGCGGCGACAGCAGGTAGATCACCAGCGGCATCAGCAACAAACAGGTCAGGCCGGGCACCAGCATGCACAGCGCCCAGGTGGTCCAGCTCAGGTGAAAACTCTGGTTGCTGGCCTTGGCGACGAAGTCGACCACCAGCGGGTTGGGCGCGGTCGCCGTCAAAAACATCGCCGATGTGATGGGGTTGGCATGATAGTTGACCAGCGCCAGATAGGTGCCGACCTTGCCCTGCGTGCCGTGCGCCGGGTCCGAATCGAAGGCGTTGGCGATCGACTTCATGATCGGGTGGACAATGCCGCCGCCGCGTGCGGTGTTACTCGGCGTGAACGGCGCGAGCACCAGCTCGCACACCGTCAGGCCATAGCCGATGCCGATGGTGCGCTTGCCCAGCATGGCGATGAAGATCAGGCCGATGCGGCTGCCCAGGCCGGTCTTTTTCAGCCCGCGCGAGATCAAAATGGCCACCACGATCAGCCAGATCAGCGGGCTGGCGAAGCTGCTCAGCGCGTCCGTGATCGCGCCTTTGGACGAATGCGAGGTCAC
>DASVTJ010000331.1:0-4780 GCA_036387635.1 Duganella sp. | reverse complement strand
TCGCGGGTGGCCAGCGCCGACTTTTCGGCCAGCTTGCGCACCTCGTTGGCGACCACCGAGAAACCGTAGCCGTGCTCGCCGGCGCGCGCGGCCTCGATCGCCGCGTTGAAGGCCAGCAGGTGGGTCTGCCCGGCGATGTCGCTGATGGTGTCGATGATCTCGTGGACCGCGCCCGACGATTGCTGGATGGCGACGATGGCGTCTTTCGAGCGCGTCAGCAGCTTGCTGCCGTCGGCCGCCTCCGACTGGGTCTGGCCGGCCAGCCCGGCGCTTTGCTGCGCGCCGTGGGCGATGCCGGCGATCGACTGGGTCAGCTCGGCCAGCACGCTGGAGATCGCCTTGACCTTCTGGTTGACCATCTCCTCGCGGTTGACCTGCTCGGTGACGTCCATGGCGAACTTGACCACCTTGTAGGCCTTGCCGTTGATGTCGAGGATCGGGTTGTACGTGGCCAGAATCCAGATCTCGGCGCCGTGCTTGCCGACCCGCCGGAAGCGGCCGGACTGGAACTCGCCCTGGCCGAGGTTGGCCCAGAAGTTGCGGTACTCGGCGCTTTTGACCAGCTCGCCGTCGCAGAACATGCTGTGGTGCTGGCCCATGACTTCGTCCTCGACATAGCCGACGGTGCGCAGGAAGTTATCGTTGACGGCCGTGATGTTGCCGCGCATGTCGAATTTGATCACCGCCTGCGAGCGGCCCAGCGCGTCGAGCTTGCCTTTGGTCTCGGCGCTGAGCATTTTTTGCTTGGTGATGTCGGTGGCGAACTTGACCACCTTGACCGGCTTGCCCTCGGCGTCGAAGATCGGGTTGTACGACGCCAGGATCCACACTTCCTTGCCCTCCTTGGTGACGCGGCGGTATTCGCCGGCGTTGAATTCGCCGCGCCCCAGCCGTTCCCAGAAGGCCAGGTAGTCCGGCGAATGGACGAACGCCGGATCGCAGAACATGCGGTGGTGCTGGCCGCGCACCTCGGCGATCGAATAGCCCATCACGTTGAGGAAGTTCTCGTTGGCGAACAGCACCTTGCCGTTCAGGTCGAACTCGATGACGGCCTGCACCCGGTTGACCGCCTGGTTCTTGCCCTCGAAGTCGGCGTTGCGCATCTTCTCGGCCGTGATGTCGGTGGCCAGCTTGAACACCTTGAACGGCTTGCCGTCGGCGCCGAGGATGGGATTGTAGTTGGCCTGGATCCAGACCGTGTTGCCGTTCTTGGCGATGCGCTTGAATTCGCCGGAGTGGAATTTACCCTGGGCGAGGTGGGACCAAAACTCCTTGTACTCGTGCGAGCGGCTGAAGGCCGGCTCGCAAAAAATCGCATGGTGCTTGCCGATCACCTCGTCGCGCTGGTAGCCCATGGTCTCGAGGAAGTTGTCGTTGGCGTGCAGGATGGTGCCGGTCAAATCGAACTCGATCTCCGCCTGCGCGCGGTCGACGGCGTTCATCTTGCCCTCGAACTCGGCGTTGCGCAGCGTTTGCGCGGTGATGTCGGTGGCGAACTTGATCACCTTGAACGGCTTGCCGTTGTCGTCGAACACCGGATTGTAAGACGCTTGCAGCCACACGGGCTTGCCGTCTTTGTGCAAACGCATGTATTCCCCGCTGGCGGGCTGACCCGCCGCCAGTTGCGTCCACAGCGTGCGGTACTCGTCGGACGCCGCAAATTCGGCGGTGCAGAACATGCGGTGGTGCTTGCCGATGATCTCGTCGAGCGTATAGCCCATGGCGTCGAGGAAGTTCTGGTTTGCGTGGGTGATATGGCCGTTCAAGTCGAATTCGATGAGCGCCTGGATCCGGTTGATGGCGTCCAGCACCGACATCGCGATGCTGAGCCGGGCGTCGCAGGTTGCTCCAAGCTCTTCAATTGTACTTTGCATGATGATTTGATCAGGGTAGGGATGACGCGTTTCAGGCGGGCGGCGCAATGGCGGCGATGGCTAAGTGTAGCCGGGAAGAAACCTAAAGCGTGAGCAAAAGCCGACATCGCGGTCACGCTACAGTCTGGTTGCGTTGCTATCTGACATCAGGTTCGTGCAATACGAACAAGTCAAAATGTAAGTGAGCCGGTGTTGTGCGGCGAGTCGTTGTTTGTGAGCCGCCGGCTCCATCACCACCCATGCAGGCGGTGCCTGCGGTTGATCGCGGCATCGTTGGCTAGGGGCGCCAGCGCATCGCGCCGCAGATCGTGCAGCTGTCCCGGCTTCAGGATTTAGGAGGCGCCACATTAAAAGGTAATATTTTCCTTGGCCGCTCGGATACCACGACTGTTGGATTGTCGCGATACAGGACTGAATCCATTTCCAGTACGATCGACTTCCGTTCGGGATCGATGACTATCTTTTCATCCCCATCCTTTTTTTGAATGACCACGTACTGATCGTGCGCCTCCGCATAGCGCAAGCTGGCGCCCCTGAACGATGGATACAGAAAACTCCAGAAAGCCTTCATCATTCCCGAAGATTGCTTGACCCCGTCCATGATGTCGCGGTATTTGAATGTCGTCGTTTCGGGCACCTTGATGCCTGGGCCGTAATAAATCTTCAGCGTACCGCCGCCCTGGTTGCTGAGAATCTCCGCCTTCGCGTTCGCAGCGGCTTGGGACATCGGCAAGCCTAGGGTGCCGTCATCTTCGACCGCCACCGGATGGTGCAGTTCGGCGCCGTCCAGCGTGATCGCCACGTCGCTGATTTTCTTCGGCGAGTTTTTCTTTAATTCGACAAAGAAACGCAGATAGATCTTGTCGTTTTCTTTCAAGCGACCGAATTCTTCCATCTTCTTGAAGGCGTCGCCGTACGGCATGGTATCGCGGTCCTTGATTTCGCTGATGATCACCTTGGCGGTGGCGGTGGCGGTGGCGGTGTCGTAGGCCGGAGCCTGGGCCCTGGCGGCGAATGGCAACCAGGCCACGGACAAACATAGTGCGACTTTCGATTTCATGCATATTCCTTTGTTAAATGTCTTGTCATTCGACGGGTGCGTGCGCCGTCACACCTTGCGGGGGCGCGGGCGCGGCGTCACTGATATCCGTCACTTTCGTCAAACAGCGGACGAGCAACGCTACGCCCATCAACGCCGTCCCGCAGATCGCGAACAGCTTTTCCGCACTCAGTATTCTCAGAGCCCACCCGCTGAGCATGACCGATAACGGCGCCACCGACATCAGCATGAACATGAACAGGCTCATCGCTCGGCCCAGCAGTTCCCGGGGTATTCTGCGCTGGACCCAGGTATAGATGCGGATTTGAATAAAGCCGTTGCAGGCGCCGATTAAAAACAGCAAGGTGGCGGCGTGCCACGCTTGGTGCGAGAAACCCAGCGCCACAAACAGGATGCCGATGGCGAAGTCGATGACCAAGATCGCCGTACCGAGGCGGCCGTTGTGCGCGCGCGGCACGAACTGGGCGCCTGCCATGCCGGCCAGCGCCCCGGCGCCGTGCGCCGAAACAATCATGCCGAGCGCGGCGGCTCCTTGCGCTAAATTGGTCATCGCTAACACGGGCATCCCTACCTGTATCGGTCCGCCGACACAAAAGGCGATCACCGACCAGTACACGCAACAGGCACGCAAGCTGCGGTCTGCCCAGAAATACCGAAAGGCGTAAGCGATCTGCCCGAACAGATGGCGGGCGCGGTCCACCGGATCGGCCTGCGGGGCGCCGTCGGGCATGACGATGCGCGACAGCGTCAACGCCGAGACGATAAAGCTCAGCGCGTCGAGCAGTAGGGCGATGCCCACACCGTCAAGCGGTGCTCGCGTGTGCGGTCCAAGCACGCTGATGATCAATCCGGCACCCAACGGTCCGAGCAATGCAGCGACCTGACTCATGCCCATCAGTAGCGCGTTAGCCTTGCCGAGATGGTGGGACGGCACGATATGGGGCAAGAGCGCGGCGCTGGCAGGAAACCCCAGAGCGCTGGACAAGCCTAGTCCGAACGCCAGCAAATACACCAGGCGCACATCCGGTGCCCCGTGCATCGCGGCCAGCGCCAGCAAACACGTCAGCGAAGCGCTGCAGCACTTGGACAGTAATAATATTCGACGCGGCGAATAGCGGTCGACCAGCGCGCCGCCAAATAGCACCAGCATGGCACGGGGCAGGCCGATGGCGGCCAATGTCGCGCCAAGCGCTAGCGAATCGTTGGTCAGGTGCAGCACCAGCCATGGCAAGGCGATCAATGTGAATTGGTCGCCCAGCATCGACAGTGCGCCGCCACCGCACAACCAGCGAAAATTGGTGTCCCGATACAAGGACGTAGGCGCGGCGCAGCCGTCGGGCGCGCCAGACAAGGTTGGACTGATCGCCACTGCTAGGCAGCGGTATCTACGTGCGCGACCAGATCGGGCGACGCAAAGGCCGACTCGACAACTGCAACCAGATCGGCCAGCGAATCGATTTTACTGAGCAGATTATCCGGCAGGGTGATGCCGAGCTCGTCCTCGACCAGAATCACAATTTCCACCATTTCAAGCGAATCGACGCCGATCGCGCTCAGCGATTGCTTGGAATCGACTTCCGCCTCGGTAACTTCCATATGCCGGGCGATGAGGGAGATTAACCGTTGTTTTAAAGGGGACATGGCTTACCGTTAAATGAATGACATGGAATGGGAATAAAAACTACTTGGAGGAATTGAAAGAGGCGGTCGATTTCGCGCCCGCCCCTCAAGCTTAACGCAGTCACATCGCCGATAACAAGGCCATACGCCAGCGGTAAAATCCGATCAACACAGCGATAACCGCTGTATTTTTAGTTGTGCGCCCAGCAGGAGCAACCTTCGTAAG
>DASVTJ010000330.1:0-2114 GCA_036387635.1 Duganella sp. | reverse complement strand
ACGCGGTAGAACTGGTGGCCGAACAGCGAGCCGTCGCGGTCCACTTCGCCCGAGCCGGGAATCAGCACGATGGCCGGATGGGGGCCGGGCGTACGCGGCAGGGTCAGCGTGCCTTCCAGGCCGAAGACGGTGTTGTCGAAGCTGACCTGGCGCACCTCGTAGGGCAGCGGCGCCATCGGTGTCTGTGGCCGCACCGGCGGCTGCAGGCGGACGAACGCGAACCAGGCCAACGCCGCCAGGAAGGCGAGGCAGGCCAGGCGCAGCAGGGTGCGGGGGCGCGTTGTCATGCGGGTAGGCGATCGTGCGTAGATGGTGGAAAGGCCACTCTAGCATCCGCAAGGGGGACGAAATTCCGCGAATTGTCACAATCGTGAAACAATTTATATCCACATCCGGCGTCCCTTGCGCCGGATGCCTGCCCTACCGCCTTACGGCCTCACCGCATTACCAGAAGATGACGCGCTGCTCCGGCGCCAGGTACATCTTGTCGCCCGGTTTCACGCCGAAGGCTTCGTAAAAGCCCGGGTGGTTGCGCATGCTGCCGTTGACGCGGAACTCCGCCGGCGAATGCGGATCGGATTTTACTTGCGAGATCAGGGCCGCATCGCGCGCCTTGCCGCGCCGCGCCTGGGCCAGGCCCATGAACAGGCGCTGCTCGGCAGAAAAACCGTCGATCACCGGCGCCGGTTTGCCGGCCAGGTAAATCTTGTAGGCGCGGCTGGCCATGATGGCGCCGGCGTTGTCGGCGATGTTCTCGCCCAGCGTCAGTTCGCCGTTCAGGTGATAGCCCGGCAGCGGGCTGTAGCCGGCGTACTGGGCGACCAGCACCTTGCCGCGCGCCGCGAATTTGTCGGCATCCTCTTTGGTCCACCAGTTGCGCAGGTTGCCGTCGCCGTCGAACTGCGCGCCCTGGTCGTCGAAGGCGTGGCTGATCTCGTGGCCGATGGAGATGCCCACCGCGCCGTAGTTGATCGCCGGTTCGGCGTCGGCGTCGTACAGCGGATACTGCAGGCGCGCGGCCGGGAACACGACTTCGTTCAGCTCGGGGCTGTAGTAGGCGTTGACGGTCTGCGGCGACATGCTCCAGGCGGCGCGGTCGACCGGCTTGCCCAGTTTGTTGACGGCGTACTGGTGGGCGAACTCACGCGAGCGCATCACGTTGCCGACCAGGTCGTCGCGGGCGATCGTCAAGGCCGAATAATCGCGCCACTTGTCCGGATAGCCGATCTTCGCCTTCATCTTCGACAGCTTCAGTTGCGCCTGCTTCTTGGTGGCGTCGGTCATCCAGTCCAGTGTCTGGATGCCTTCGCGGAAGGCGAGAATGAAATTCTGGACCATGGCCTCGACCTGCTGCTTGCGCTCGGCCGGGAAGTGCTGCTCGACATAGGCCTTGCCCACCACTTCGCTCAGATCGCGGTTGACCTGGGCGATGGCGCGTTTTTCGAGCGGACGGTTCACCTTGGCACCCGACAGCACGTTGCCGCGGAAGGCGAAGTTCTCGTCGACGAAAGGCTGCGACAGATAAGGCGCGTAGGCACTCAGCAGGCGCATCTCGAAATACGCACGCCAGGTTTCCAGTGGGGTGGCGGCGATCAGCTTGTCCAGGGCGGCGAGATAGCTCGGCTGGCTGACGATCAGCGAATCGACCTTGCCCTGCACGCCGACACCCTGCGCCCAGGCCTTCCAGTCGAAGTGCGGCATAAGGGCCTTGGGCTGGGCAAAGTTCATTTTGTTGTAGGCCTTGACCGGGTCGCGGTTCTCGACCTCGCTCCACTGCACACGTGCGATTTCCGTTTCCAGCGCGACGATCTGCGCCGCTTCCTGCGCCGCGTTGGCGTGGCCGGCCAGCGCCAGCATCTTCTCGACGTGGCCCTGGTATTTGGTGCGGATCTCCTTCAGGCGCGCTTCGTCCTGCAGGTAGTAGTCGCGGTTCGGCAGGCCCAGGCCGGACTGGGTGACGTCGACGATCATGCGCGTCGAGTCCTTGTTGTCCTGGTGGACATTCATATCCAGCGGCGCGCCGGCCTCCAGGCGCGAGAAGTGCGCCGCCAGCGCCGCGATGCCGCGCTTGTCCTTGAGCGCCGCCACGCGCGCCAGCTCGCCCTTCAGGGGCG
>DASVTJ010000329.1:0-4013 GCA_036387635.1 Duganella sp. | reverse complement strand
GTAGGCGGTGATGAGCCAGGTCCAGCAGAACATCGGCATGCGCATCAGGATCATGCCCTTGGCGCGCATGTTGAGGATGGTGGTGATGATGTTGATCGCGCCCATGATCGACGAGGCGCCCATCAGGTGGATGGCGAAGATGGCCAGGTCCATGCCGATGCCCATTTGCGTCGACAGCGGCGGGTACATGGTCCAGCCGGCGGCGGTGGCGCCGCCGGCGCTGAAGAACGAGCCCATCAGCATCAGGCCGGCCGGCGGCAGCAGCCAGAACGAGAAGTTGTTCATGCGCGCGAACGCCATGTCGGAGGCGCCGATCTGCAGCGGGATCATCCAGTTGGCGAAGCCGACGAAGGCCGGCATGATGGCGCCGAAGATCATCACCAGGCCGTGCATGGTGACCAACTGGTTGTAGAGCTCGGGCTGGACAAATTGCAGGCCGGGCTGGAACAGCTCGAGCCGGATCAGCATGGCCAGCACGCCCCCGCTCATGAACATCACCATCGAAAACCACATGTAGAGGGTGCCGATGTCCTTGTGGTTGGTGGCGTACAGCCAGCGGCGCCAGCCGTGCGGGTGCTCATGTTGGTGCGTGTGGGCCGGATCGTCGGCGTGAACGTAGCCTTCGGGCGTGGTTTTGGCGGTGGGTTGGAATGCTTCGTCGATCGTTTTGATGGCCATTGTGGTCCTCCGTGAGTGAGCCCAGCTTAAGGCGGGGCAAGCACGCGGCATATCTCCTGGCGTGCCGCGTGGACGTAGGAATCGGCGCTATAATTTTTTCGGAAGAATCCGAAATGAATGCGGGTCTTCCGAGCAACCTGCGGCGGCCCCGTTGGTCTATCCATTTTTTAAAGGAGCGAATCATGAAACCTGAGCAACGATCTGATACTTTGCTGCCCAACGATGACGAAGTGGCCGAGGAGGTCAGCACCGACCAGCACTCGGATCAGGCGCGCAAGGTCGGCCACCCGCCCGAGCAGCCGCCCGCCGCGCCCGCCGTGGACGAAGCGGTGGCCGATACCCTGGGCGGCGCCGGCTCGAAAGAGAAATAGCGCGCTGCGGTGGTTCAGGCCTTTGGCCGCCGCCCACACCATGAGCAATGAGGGTCAAGTCTGACAAACGTACACGAGGTCATCAGTCATGGCAGGTGAAAGCCGGGGCCGTGTCCGAATGTCAGACTTGACCCTGGGGGTGCTGGGGGTGGCGGCGGGTGCTCCACAGGATGAGCGCCAACAGTGCCGCCTGGATCGGCAGGCGCAGCCACAAGGCCCATAGCGGCACGGGAAACAGCTCGGGTTGCTGCAGCATGTAGATGTGCGCCGGCGTCACCGCCAATGTCAGCAGGAACAGGCCGATGCCCGCCGCGCGCCGCGTCGCGGGAATCACGATGCCAGCGGCGCCCAGCAATTCAAAGACGCCGCTCACCAGCACGGCCGCCACCGGCCAGGGGATGTACGGTGGCACGATGCTGGCTTCGGTATCGGTCGCCACAAAATGCAGGATGCCGCCGACGAAGAACCAGACGAAGACGATCGACAGTCCTATAAATTGGCCCTTGCGAACTCGACGCTTCATCCAGTTTTCATTCAGTGCCAGCAATTTCATTTATCGGTCGATCATTTTGTAGGTGGTCAGATGGTACTACGGCGCCGGCCGCTGATAATATGCCTGTCCTGCGCCGGGGTTATCAAGTTGCTATAATTGGGGCCGATCGCGGCTGACGCCTTGCCTGCGATCCTGGCTCCGGACGTCGCCATGATGACGTTCCCAGCGGCCCGCCGGGCCTGTCGCAAGGAGCTGCTTCTGTCCTCCGTACCCACTTCCATCAGCCGCACCGAAAATCTCCACAGCATCTACGCGATGCTGCTTGCCGTGGCCATGTTCTCGTTCATGGACACCACCATGAAACTGTTGGCCGCGCATTATCCCGCCATGCAGGTGACCGCCTTGCGCGCGCTGAGCTCGCTGCCGCTGCTGTGTGGCTACATCCTGTATCGCGGCGCCTTCCGCAGCATCTTCGCGGTGCGCTGGTCGATGCAGATTTTCCGCGCCGCGATCGGTATCGTCATGCTGACCACGTTCGCCTTCGGCCTGAAATCGCTGTCGCTGGCCGAGGCGTATTCGATCTTCTTCATCGCGCCGGCGCTGATCACCGCGCTGTCGGTGTTCGTGTTGAAGGAGAAGGTGAACGTCGGCCAGTGGGCCGCCATCGCCGTCGGCCTGCTCGGCGTGCTGGTGGTGCTGCGTCCGGAGGGCACCGGTTTCCTGACGATCGGCGGCCTGGCCGTGCTGGCGGCCGCCGCCTGCTACGCGATGTCGGCCATCGCCGCGCGCTTGCTGGCGCGCACCGACAGCACCGAGTCGATGATGTTCTGGCTGCTGACCATGATGGCGGCCGGCGCCGTGGCGTTGTCGTACCGCGACTGGGTGCCGGTGCGCGCCGAGGATAGCTGGGTGTTGCTGGCGCTGGCGTTGTCGGGCTTTTTCGGCCAGTTGGCGATCACCAAGGCCTTCAGCACCGGCAAGGCGTCGGTGGTGGCGCCGTTCGAGTATTCGGCGCTGGCCTGGGGCGTGGCGATCGATTGGCTGTTGTGGCAGGCGCTGCCCGACGGCTACACCTTGCTCGGCGCCGGCATCATCATCGCCAGCGGCATCTATCTGGTGCGGCGCGAGTCGGTGCATGTCGAGGCGGAACATCCTTAACCGTAGGAAACAGGGGCCGCAGCGCAGCGATCTCAACTTCGCTATAATCAGGCCATGTTAAAACAACGCACCATTAAAGAACTGGTCCGCACCACGGGTGTCGGGCTGCACTCCGGCACCAAGGTCGAGCTGACCTTGCGTCCGGCCGAGCCCGATGTGGGCATTGTCTTCCGCCGCGTCGATTTGACGCCGGTGGTCGAATTCCCGGCCAGCGCCATGGCCGTCGGCGACACGCGCATGGCGTCGGTGCTGGTCAAGGACGGCGCCCGCGTGTCGACCGTCGAGCACCTGATGTCGGCCTGCGCCGGCCTCGGCATCGACAACCTGTACATCGAGGTGAGCGCCGAGGAAATCCCGATCATGGACGGCTCGGCGTCGTCGTTCGTGTTCCTGCTGCAGCAGGCAGGCGTACTCGAGCAGCCGGCCGCGAAGAAATTCATTCGCGTGCTCAAGCCGGTCGAGGTCCGCGAAGGGAAGGGCGACAAGGAAAAATGGGCGCGCCTGGTGCCGCACGACGGTTTCAAACTGGACTTTTTCATCGAGTTCAACCATCCGGCCGTCGACGGCACGCAGCAGCGCGCGCTGGTCGATTTCGGCGACGTCTCGTATGTGCACGACGTGGCTCGCGCGCGCACCTTCGGCTTCATGCAGGATGTGGAAATGTTGCGCGGCATCGGTTTGGCGCGCGGCGGTTCGCTCGAGAACGCCATCGTGATGGACGAGTACCGCATCCTCAATTCGGACGGCCTGCGCTACGACGACGAGTTTGTGCGCCACAAGATTCTGGACGCCATCGGCGACTTGTATCTGGTCGGTCATCCGTTGCTGGCCAGTTACGAGGCCCACAAGTCCGGTCACGCGCTGAACAATCAGTTGCTGCTGGAGTTGCTCAAGCATCCGGATGCGTATGAGATCGTCTCGTTCAAGACCAATGAATCGGCACCGCAGTCGTATCTACGCCAGATGGCGCGTGAGTGGGCGCTAACTTAAACTTCCTGTAACGGCGCCCGTCAAGCGACGCGGCGCCGCGCCACCATCGATTTCAGCGCCGCGATCAGGGTGGCGTTCTGCGGCGTGGCCTCGAGGGTGTCGCCGAGCGCGTCGAAGGCGACCACGGCCGCTTCCGGCAGCGACAGCGCCCGCATCTGTTCCTTGATCTCGGCCGGCTTGGTCATCTGCACCTTCAGCTTGACGCCATGCACCTGCCAGCCGCGCCGCGCCAGCGTCTCTTGCAACTTCGGGATTTGCTGCTTGAGCTTGGCCGCGAGCGAGGCGTTCGGCAGCGACAACGTTAGCTGGTTGTCCTCGAAAGC
>DASVTJ010000328.1:0-3788 GCA_036387635.1 Duganella sp. | reverse complement strand
CTGTATCCGGTGCTGGCTTGGTATGTCCTAACCAAGCCGCTGCCGCGCAAGGCGTCGCGCGATTACCTGCGCCGCATGGCGCGTTTCAGCGGGCGCGCGCAGCCCGGCGTCATACGCCACTTCGCCGCCTTCGGCGAGAGTATGCTCGACAAGATGCTGTTGTGGGGCGGTCTGTTCAAGTTCGACGGCGTCGAGCTACACGGCAGGGAGGTGATGGCCGAAGCGCTGCGAAGGGGACGCGGCGGACTGCTGATTTGCTCGCACCTGGGGAACATGGAGCTGTGCCGCGTATTGTCGCGCCGGCGCCAGGACATCAAGCTCACGGTGCTGGTGCACACCAAGCACGCGCGGGCCTTCAATCAAATGATGGGCAGGGTCAATCCGGACAGCCAGCTCAATTTGCTGCAGGTGACCGAGATGAACCCGGCCACCGCGATGATGCTGTCCGAGCGGGTGGCGCGCGGTGAATTCGTCGTCATCGCCGGCGACCGCGTGCCGGTGTCGCCGAGTCCGCGCGTGGCAGTGACCGATTTCCTCGGCGAGCCGGCCGCCTTCCCGGTCGGCCCCTACGTGCTGGCCAGCATCCTGCAGTGCCCTGTATATTTGCTGTTCTCGACGCGGCGCGGCAGCCACTCGGACGTGTATTTCGAGAGCTTCCGCGAAGCCGTCCGGGTGCCGCGCAAGGAGCGCGACGCCGCGCTTGCGGCGCTGGCCGTCGATTACGCCAAGCGGCTGGAGCACCACTGCGCCCGCACCCCGCTGCAATGGTTCAATTTTTACGATTTCTGGCACTTACCTGAATTGGAGCGTTCCGATGCACCTGGCTGAAACAGCCCAATCGACCACCGGCACGCGCACCGTCAGTTTCGACCGGCAACGCCTGACCATCGAAGACATCGTCGACATCGCACAAGGCCGCGCGATCGCCGCGTTGTCCGACGATCCGGCATTCCGTGCGGCCATCGCGCGCGGTGCTGATTTCCTCGACCGGCTGCTGCGCGAGGACGGCACCATTTACGGCGTCACCACCGGCTACGGCGACTCGTGCACCGTCAACGTGCCGCCGGAGCTGGTGGCCGAGCTGCCGCACCATCTGTACACCTACCATGGCGTCGGCCTTGGCGAATACTTCACGCCGGCGCAGACGCGCGCGATCCTGGCCTCGCGCCTGGCGTCGCTGAGCAAAGGTTATTCCGGCGTCAGCGTCGAACTGCTGCTGCAAATCGTCCGCTTGCTGGACGCCGGCCTGCTGCCGCTGATCCCGTCGGAAGGCTCGGTCGGCGCCAGTGGCGACCTGACGCCATTGTCGTACGTCGCGGCGGTGCTGTGCGGCGAACGCGAGGTATGGCGCGACGGCGTGCAGGTGCCAGCAGCGCAGGCATTGCGGGAAGCCGGCATCACGCCGCTGCGGCTGCGGCCGAAGGAGGGCCTGGCGATCATGAACGGCACCGCCGTCATGACCGCGCTGGCCTGCATGGCCTATGACCGCGCCGATTACCTGGTCAAGCTGACCACCCGCATCACGGCGATGGCGTCGTTTGCGATGGACGGCAACGCCCATCACTTCGACGAGGTACTGTTCTCGGTCAAGCCGCACAGCGGCATGCAGCAGGTAGCCGCGTGGCTGCGCGACGATCTGCCGACCGACCAGTGGGAGCGCAACGGCAAACGCCTGCAAGACCGCTATTCGATCCGCTGCGCGCCCCACGTGATCGGCGTCCTTGCCGATGCGATGCCGTTCTTTCGCGCGTCGATCGAGAATGAACTCAATAGCGCCAACGACAATCCGCTGATCGACGCCGACAATGAGCGCGTGCTGCACGGCGGCCATTTCTACGGCGGCCACATCGCCTTCGCCATGGACGGCATGAAGAACGCGGTCGCCAATCTGGCCGACCTGCTGGACCGGCAGATGGCGCTGCTGGTCGACAGCCGTTACAACCATGGTCTGCCGGCCAACCTGTCCGGCGCCACCGGCCCGCGCGCGGCGATCAACCATGGCCTCAAGGCGTTGCAGATCAGCGCTTCCGCATGGACCGCCGAAGCGCTGAAGCTGACAATGCCGGCGTCGGTGTTTTCGCGCTCGACGGAATGCCACAACCAGGACAAGGTCAGCATGGGCACCATCGCCGCGCGCGACTGCGTGCGCGTGCTGGAATTGACCGAGCAGGTGGTCGCCGCGCTGCTGATCACCGTGCGCCAGGGCGTCTGGCTGCGCTGCCAGGTCAGCCCGGAGCTGCGTCCTCACGCTGCGCTAGCGGCGATGCAGGAAGCGCTCAGCGCCGACATCAGAGCGGTCGAGGAAGACCGCCGCCTGGAACCGGACCTGCGGCTGCTGCTGGAGCGCATCCGCGCCAAATCGTGGGAGCTGTATGCGCAGGAATAGCAAAACCCACGAGAGCCGCTGGTTCGCGGAAGTCGAGATGCAGGTGCAGTTCTTCGACCTCGATCCGATGGAGATCGTCTGGCACGGCCGCTACGTCAAGTATCTGGAGGTGGCGCGCTGCGCCTTGCTCGACAAGATCGATTACAACTACCCGCAGATGAAAGCCTCCGGCTACGTCTGGCCGGTGATCGACATGCAACTGCGGTATGTCGGTTCGGCCACCTTCGGCCAGAAGCTCAAGCTGCGCGCCGATATCGTCGAATGGGAAAACCGTTTGAAGATCGACTATTTAATCACCGACGCCGAAACAGGCAAGCGTCTGAACCGCGCCAGCACAACCATGGTCGCCGTCGACATCGCGACTAAAGAAATGTGCTTCGTGTCGCCGCCGGTGCTGTTTGAAAAATTAGGAATCGAGTCCGTATGAAGATGATCCACACCCCAATCAAGACCGTTTTGCTGAACGCCGCGCTGGCGCTGACGTTATCCGCCTCCGCCGTCGTCCCGGCGCACTCGGCCGCGCCGGTGGCGAAGATACAGGCCATGCTGGCCAAGCCGTCCATCATGTGCGGGCGCTTCGATCAGACCAAGCAGCTGGCCGGCATGAAAAAGCCGCTGGCTTCCAATGGCCGTTTCTGCGTGGTCGCCGGCAAGGGCGTGTTGTGGCGCACGTTGCAGCCGTTTCCCAGCACCTTGCGGCTGACGCGCGACGAAATCGTCAACTACCAGGGCGACCGCGTCGCCATGCGGCTCGACGCCAAGACCGAGCCCACGGTCCGCATGATCAACAACGTGCTGTTCTCGCTGTTGTCGGGCGATCTGGGACAGCTCGATTCGCTGTTCGAAGTCGATGGCACAGTCGACGCCAATAGCTGGGCGGTGGCGCTGAAGGCGCGCCAGCCGGGGCTGGAAAAAGCCATCGGCACCATCAAGCTCGAAGGCGGCGCCTATGTGAAAAACATCGGCATGAGCCAGGCGGGCGGCGACACCACCAACATCGTGTTCTCCGCGATCCAGTCCGGCGAGACGGCGCTGACCAAGGAAGAGGCGGCTCTGTTTTGACGCGTACCCGACAACTCGCGCTGCTGTGGGCCGTGGTGGTGTGTCTGCTGCTGGGGCATAACGGCTATCTGTGGCTGGTCAAGCGCATCGTGCCGAACACCGACATCATGGCGCTGCTGCCTGTGCAGGAGCGCGATCCGGTGCTGCAGCAATCGTTCTCGCACATGGTCGACGCGGCGCAGCAGCGCGTGATCGTGCTGGTGGGCGCGGCCGACTGGCAGGACGCCCGGCGCGCCGCCGACGCCTACAACGCCGTGCTGGCGCCGCGCAAGGATTTGTTCGACTCGATTCCGATCAACGAAAAAACCCAGGGCGACTGGCTGTCGCTGTTCCAGCGCCA
>DASVTJ010000327.1:0-3245 GCA_036387635.1 Duganella sp. | reverse complement strand
CTAACACGCTGTTACATCCATTGCGGGGACTGGTGTTACCAAATGCACTAAAATACGGGGAAAATCCGTGTAAGATGCTGCACCCGTGCGTGCTGCCGGCCCTATTCGTTTTGGAGAAGATGTTATGAAAAGTATGTATCCGCGCGCGGGCGTGGCCCTGCTGTTAGCCGCCACCCTGAGCGCTTGCGGAGGCGGCAACGACGGCAATTTGCTGCTTTACGGCCAAATTAGTAATCTGACAAAGTCAGGCATGGTGCTGATCAACCGCGGCAACGGCGAAAAATTGACGGTGCCATCGGGTGCCACCACGTTCCAGTTTACCCGCCTGCTGTCGGCCGACGAGCAATTCAACGTCGACGTCGAAACCCAGCCGACCGGCGCCAAGTGCGAACTCACCCAGAACACCAACAAGGCCAACGCGTTCACGGTCTCGCAGACGATCATCTCCTGCACCACCTTCCAGTACGCGCTCGGTGGCACGGTCAAAGGCCTGGAAGAGGACGGCGTGGCCTCGACCAACGACGGCGTGACCCTCGCCAACGGCCCTGACACCGCGTATGCCGCGCCGTCGGCAACGCCCGGCGCCGACGTGCCGTTCGCGTTCGCCAACCTGGTCGGTAACGAGTCGCCGTACGGCGTGACCGTGCTGACCCAGCCGGCGAACCGCACCTGCACGGTCGTCGACGGCGTGGGCAAAATGCCGCTGGCCGGGGACTATCGCAATCTCGTGGTCAACTGCGTCAAAAAGTAACGCCGCGCCACCGTTCAATCTTTGGAGAAACACATGAAATTATCGTATGTAGGCGCAATCGCGGCGTTGAGCGCGGCCGCGCTGCTGACCGCCTGCGGCGGCAAGGCGCAATACTCGGTGCAAGGTCCGGTCATCAACCTTACCACGCCAGGATTAACGTTGAGCAATGGCGGCGAAACGATCAGCGTCCCGGCCGGTGCGACCAGCTATACGTTTAGTCGCCAGATCGACTACGGCACCAGCTATGAAGTCAAGATCGTGAAGGACCCGGAGCACATGACCTGCGGGTTCAACGGCGCCAACCCGACCGGCTCGGCCGGCCACACGGTGTCGATCTCGGTGCCGATCGTGTGCTCGCGCAACACCTACTTGGTGGGCGGCCGCTTCACCGGCCTGCCAGTGCTGAAACCGGCAGACGGCACCGTGGCCGCCGTGCCGCGCACCCTGACGCTGTTGAACGGCACCGCCGGCGGCACGGTCGTTCTCACCAGCCCCGCAGACAATACTGGCGCCGCCGATTTCGCTTTTGGCATTCGGGTGGCCGATGGCCAGTCGTATGGCGTGACGATCGATCCGACGACTGTTCCGGCCGACAGGATCTGCACGGTCAAGAATGGCACTGGCTTCGTGACCACCTCCGACATCACCAATATCGCAGTGGATTGCGTCCCGAAATAAAAGCACGGACGGAGGAGATATTCACATAGCTGATGTTCGATATGTGAAAAATAAAGTGGCGTGATATGCCGCGACGCAGCATACTGTACTTGTCTCCTCCACTTCTTGCAAAGGAATTGGATTTAGCCCGCTTTAACCAGCGGGCTTTTTTTTACCTGTTACTTTGCTAAAAGCTTCGGGGTCAGTGCCGACATTGGGACATCGCGGAACTTGAACGGATCAAAAAAGTTCCCGGTTTCGTCTTTTTGTCCGAACGTCAGCACTGACCCCAGCGGTGGGGTTATTTGGTCAGCAGGTTGGCCAGCGCCACGTACTGGGCCAAGCCGACGGTTTCCGGGCGGTGCGTCGGATCGATGCCGGCCGCGACGATCTGTTCTTCGGTAAACATGCCGGCCAGGCAGTTGCGGATCACCTTGCGGCGTTGCGAGAACGCTTTGAGCACCACGGCCTCCAAGGTCGGGCCATCGCAGGCCAGCGGATTGGCCACCGGGATCATGCGCACAATCGCCGATTCGACCTTCGGCGGCGGATCGAACGCTTCCGGCGGGACAATGAACAACAGTTTCATGTCATAGCGCCATTGCAACATCACCGACAGCCGGCCGTAGGTCTTGCTGCCCGGCCCGGCCACCATGCGCTCGACCACCTCTTTTTGCAGCATGAAGTGCTGGTCCTTGACCAGCGGCGCGAACGTCGCAAGATGGAACAACAGCGGGCTGGAGATGTTGTACGGAAGGTTGCCGACGATGCGCAGCTTGTCGCCCTCCGGCACAGGAATGCTGCCGTAGTCGAACTTGAGCGCGTCGCCGGCGTGGATGGTCAGCTTGGCGGGGTTGTAAGTCTTTTCCAAACGCGCCACCAGGTCGCGGTCGAGCTCGACCACGTGCATCATGTTGAGCGTGCGCATCAGCTGCTCGGTCATGGCGCCCAGGCCGGGGCCGATTTCGACCATCGTGTCGCCGGGTGACGGCGCGATCGCTTCGGTGATGCTCGACAGGACGTATTTGTCGTGTAAAAAATTCTGGCCAAAGCGTTTGCGGGCTACGTGTTTCATGATTGTTCTTTTGGTGGGTAAATAGTGGAGGCGGCGTTGGCCATCGCCAGCGCGGTGGCGATGGCGTGTTCCATGCTGCCGCAGTCGGCCAGGCCAAGGCCTTGCGCGGCCAGGTCGAGCGCGGTGCCGTGGTCGACCGAGGTGCGGATCAGCGGCAGGCCGAGCGTGATGTTGACGCCCTGGCCGAAAGTGGCGTACTTGAGCACCGGCAGGCCCTGGTCGTGGTACATCGCCAGCACGCAGTCGGCGTCTTGCAGATATTTGGGCTGGAACAGCGTGTCGGCCGGATACGGGCCGAGAGCGTCGATGCCGCGCGCGCGCGCCGCCGCCACGGCCGGGATGATGACGTCGATCTCTTCGCGCCCCAGATAGCCGTTCTCGCCCGCGTGCGGGTTCAGGCCGCACAGCAGGATGCGCGGCGCGGCGATGCCGAAGCGGGTTTTGAGGTCGTGGTCGATAATGTCGAGGATGCGCGCCAAGCCCTCTTGCGTGAGCGCGGCGGCGACGTCCTTGAGCGCCAGATGAGTCGTGGCCAGCGCCACGCGCAGCGGCGGCGGCAACGTGCCACCGGCCGTGGCCAAGGCCGGCGGCTGGCCGGCCAGCATCATGACCACCTGCGGCGTGCCGGTCTGGTCGGCGAAGTATTCGGTGTGGCCGGAGAATTTGACGCCGGCGTCGTTGATCGTGCTCTTTTGCAGCGGCGCGGTGACGACCGCCTCGAACCAGCCGGCGCGCACGCCTTCGATGGCGGCGTCCAAGGTG
>DASVTJ010000326.1:0-8078 GCA_036387635.1 Duganella sp. | reverse complement strand
TTTGTGACCAAGGAAGACTTTGCCAGACTCGAAGAGCGGGTCGCAGCCATCCAGGCCAACTACGCGACAAAAGAGGGCCTGGCGGGAGGGCTGGCGGCTTTGGAAGCTAAAATAATGTGCAAACTTTCGCAGCTTGAAAGTCGCATGGTGCGCTGGTGCGTCGGCACCATGATCACGCTAACCGGCGTGTTCATGGCCTTTGTCAGGTTCGCGCTCTAAAACGCCATCCTCGCCTGCGCATCGCGCGCGTCGCCCATCAACTCCAGCAGCAGCTTCTTGATCGGCGCCGGCAGCGCGGCGTCGGCGATCCTGGCCGCGTCGTACCAGACGTGGCCGGCCTGCGCCGCCATCGGCACGCGCCGCGCCAACGTCACCCGGTATGGCGCGATGTGCAGCTTGTAGTGGGTGAACACATGCGTAACCGTCGACAGCCGCTCATGCGATTCCATCTCGCCGAATTTTCCGACCGCCAGCATCAACAAATCGTCGTCGGCCGCCGGAACATCGTCGTCCTCGGCCAGCACATGGCCGTCGAGTTCCGGCAGCGACAGCAAGCCACCCCAAATGCCGATTGGCGGACGCTGTTCCAGCAGCACCTGGCCGTTGTCGATAATCGCCAGCATCACCGAATGTTTCTCGGGTGACGTCTTCTTCGGCTTGCGCACCGGCAGATCCCTGGTGCGGTTGGTGGCGAAGGCGACGCAGCGCGGCTGCATCGGGCAACGCTCGCAGGCCGGATTGCTGCGCGTGCACAAGGTCGCGCCCAAGTCCATCAAGCCCTGCGTGTACGACTCGATGCCTTGCGCCGGCAACAGCGCCACGGCAAGGCGCCACATCATCTCCTCGGTCCTGCGCTCGCCCGGATAGGCGTCGATGCCGAACACGCGGGCGAACACGCGCTTGACGTTGCCGTCCATGATGGCCGCGCGCGTGCCGCTGGAAAACGCCGAGATCGCCGCCGCCGTCGAGCGGCCGATGCCGGGCAGCTCGGCCAGCAGCGCCGGATCGGACGGGAACACGCCATCGTACTCGGCCACCACGCGCTGCGCGCACTTGTGCAGGTTGCGCGCGCGGGTGTAGTAGCCCAGGCCGCTCCACTGCGCCATCACGTCCTCGACCGGCGCCGCAGCCAAATCGCGCAGGGTGGGGAAGCGCTCCAGGAAGCGCGCGTAATAGCCCAGCACCGCCGACACCTGCGTTTGCTGCAACATGATTTCCGACAGCCAGATCAGATACGCGTCGGTGGTGTTTTGCCAAGGCAGCGCATGGCGCCCATGCTGTTTCTGCCAGCCGATCAGGTCCGACGAAAAACTCGGATCGTCAAAATTTTCAAGCACTTCAACCTTCATTGTTTTCCTAAATTGATTTCATGCGGCGGCGTCGAGCGCCACGAATTGCGCATGGATGGCGTTGCCGATGGCGCCCGCCAGCTCGCTCAAACGCAGCTTCTGCGCCTCCAGCTGCTGCTGGCTACGCTCGAAGGCGTCGATCTTCTGTTCCAGGCTGTCGGTGGCGTCGTGGATGCGCTCGATCGACGCCAGCCGGTGTTTCAGTTGATCCTTGTGCTGGCGGATCTGCGCCTCCAGCGGCGCCATGATCACCCTCAGCCACGCCTCGGCGTCGTTGTTGGCCGACTTGAAGCAGCCGCGCACGCGCGAGGCGATGGTGTCGAAAAACTTCTCCATCAACACCACGCGGCTGGTCGTGATCAAGGTCGCGGTGCCGAACTGTTTATAGTAGATCGCCTCGATCGACGCGATCTCGTCGCGGTACAGCTGCAACGAAAACGGCATCGGCAGCGACAACGTCAAGCCATGCTCGGCGGCGAAGCGGCGGTACATCACGCCCATCATCTCGCTGATCTCGACGGTCTTGCGCTCGGACGCGTCGAGGTTGGCGCGGATGCGCTCGAAGTAATGGCGCACCGCCTCGCGCACGCCCGTGAAGAAGCGGCTGCGCTGCATCTGCTCGCGCACCAGGTCGATATCGTCGCGCACGATGTCCATGCCGATGCTGGTGTAGAGCTCGGTCGAGAGCCGCGTGAACACCGCGCGCGTGGCCTGCAATTTGAACAGGCTGGCGTCGAACTCCTTTTTCTCGACGTCGATGCGGCGCATCATGTGCGCGATCACCGTCTGGTTCTTGCCGCGCAGGCTTTTCAGTTCGTGCAACTGCTCGACGATGCCGCGCGAACGCGCATTGACCAGCGCCATCTGCGCCACGCTCAGCGCCTGCAACTCCTCGCTCAGCTGTTTGCGCACGATTTCCTTCTTGGCCGGAATGAGCTCGTCGAACAGCGCGCCTTCGAGCGCCTGCAAGCGGCTGCGCGCCAGCAGGTTGTCGTCTTGCGTGATCTTGCCCACCAGCGCCTTTTGCGCCGACACCGGAAACACCTGGCGCGGCTCGAGCGCCAGCACGTGCGCCACGTTGGTCTGCTGGCGTTCGATCTCGAGGTTGACCTCGTCCTCGCTGCGCAGCTCGTCCCACATGCTGTCGATCTTGTTGAGCACCACCAGCCGCCCGGCGCCGGCCCCGATGTGGTTGCGCCAGACCTCGATATCGCTCTTGGTCACGCCGGTGTCGGCCGCCAGGATGAACAGCACCGCATGCGCGTTCGGGATCAGGTTCAACGTCAGTTCCGGCTCGGTGCCGATGGCGTTCAGGCCGGGCGTGTCGAGGATCACCAGCCCTTGCTTGAGCAGCGGGTGCGGGAAATTGATGATCGCGTGGCGCCACAGCGAAATCTCGACCTCGCCGTCGTCGTTGAGCGTGACCGGCATGTCGGGGTCGTCCTCGTCGTACAGGCCGTAGCGCTTCGCTTCCGCGACCGGCACATAGCGCGTCATGCTCACCTGCTTGAACGCTTCGTGCATGTCGGCGCCGACGTCCAGGTTCAGCGGCAGCACGGTCCAAGCCGAATGCTGGTCGCGATAGTCGCCGGTCGACAGGTTGTCGGCCCGCGTCTCGATCGGCAGCAGGCGGATCGACGGCGCCAGGCTGGCGTCGTACATCAGTTCGGTCGGGCACATCGTGGTGCGCCCGGCAGCCGACGGCAGGATGCGCTGGCCGTAGTCGGCGAAGAAGATGGCGTTGATCAGCTCGGACTTGCCGCGCGAGAATTCGGCCACGAATGCCACCGACAGTTTATCGTCGGCCAGCCGCGCCAAGGTGCGGGCGATGCGCTGGTCCGTTGCGGCGTCGGTCAGCGCCGCGCCGGCCACCCACGACTGGTAGTTTTTCAGCGCCGTCACCACGCCTTGCCGCCAGGCGCTGTACTGCTGGAAATCCCTGGCCATCATGAGGTCCGCCCTTGTTTGCGAAGTCGCTTGCGAAGTTACCAAATGTGTCACTTTTGACAATTCACGCAGTAAAAAGTGGAGCGCTGTCCTTGTTTGATTTGGCGCACCGGCGCCGCGCACACCTTGCAGGGCACGCCAGTACGATCATAGACGAAATACGTCTGCTGGAAATAACCGGATTGCCCGTTGACGCTGATAAAGTCGCGCAGCGTGCTGCCGCCCTGGATGATGGCTTCGGCCAGGATCTCGCGGATCGCCTGCGCCAGCTTTTCGTAGCGCGCCAGGCTGATGCGCTTGGCCGGGGTTTTCGGATTGATGCCGGCGCGGAACAAGCTTTCCGACGCATAAATATTTCCAACGCCGACCACGATGTCGCCCGCCAACAGCACTTGTTTGATCGGCGCACCGCGCTGGCGCGTCTGGTCGTGCAATAATTTTCCGGAAAAACCGGTCTCAAGCGGCTCCACGCCCAGCGTGCGCAGCAGCACGTGATGTTCCAGCAGGCCGTCGGCGTCGTCGTGCCACAGCACGGCGCCGAAGCGGCGCGGATCCTTCATGCGCAGCACCTGCTGTCCCTGCGGTCCGTCGACCACCAGATCGAAGTGGTCGTGCTTTTCCGGCTCGATGCCGGGCGCTAGCACCCGCAGGTGGCCGGACATGCCCAGGTGAATGATCAAGGTGCCATGGTCGAAATGGACCAGCAGATACTTTCCGCGCCGCCCGGTGCGCAGCACCTGACGTCCGGCCAGCAATTGCTGCAATTGGGCCGGAAACGGCCAGCGCAGGCCTGGGCGCCGCAGCACCACGTCGTGCACGGTGCGGCCTTCGATGTGGGGCGCGACGCCGCGCCGGGTCACTTCAACTTCTGGTAATTCTGGCATGTGGATGGCAAATGAGGACAAAAAGGGCGGAACGTCGAATATTGAGGCGTTGAAGGCGGTCGCAACCGGGCTGCGGCAAAATATTTGGTTACACTAGTCAAAATACACAACTAATGCGTTGCGCGTAAAATCAGCGCGAATTTGCTGTCCGTTGCTGTCCGTTGCTGCCCATTGCTGACCAGGATCTTCCCTTGAAAAACGCTTTCGCCATTGTAACCCTCTCCGCCGTGCTGTCCGCGTGCGCCGCCGCGCCGCAAAAACCGGCGGAGTCCTCCGCCGCACCCGAGCCTGCCGCGGCGGGCGCCGTCGCGGCCCAGGTTCCCGAGGCCGAGGCGCCGGCAGCGCCTGCTGAGGCGTTGCCCAACAATGCGTTGACTGGTGACATGCTGTTCCGCATCACCAAAGCCGAGCTTGAATTCAAGCAGGGGCAGTGGCAGGGTCCGTACATCACCATGCTGGCGCTGGCCCAGCAGACGCGTGACCCGCGCCTGGCCCGCCGCGCCGCCGAAATGGCGCTTGCTGCCAAGCAGGGCCAGGAAGCGCTGGCGGCGATCCGCCTGTGGCGCGAACTGGCGCCAGAGTCCGACGAGGCGACCCAGTATTTCCTCGGTTTCGCCGTCGTCAACGACGACCTGAGCGAGGCCGAAGCGATTTTCGCCCAGCGCCTGAAGGCGGCGCCGCCGTCTGCACGCGGTATGGCGATGTTCCAAATGCAGCAATTTATGCTGCGCGCCAAGGACAAGACCGCCGCTTTCGGACTGCAGGAGCGCGTGCTGGCGCCTTACGACGACATGCTTGAAAGCCATTTGATCCTGGCCCAGGGCGCGTTCGCCATCAACGACACCGCCCGCGCCCGCGCCGAGGCCGACAAGGCGCTGGCCATCAAGCCCGATTCGGAGTTGGCCGTGTTGACCATGGCCCAGGTGTCGAACGACATCGAGGCCGCGTCCAAGGTGTTGACCGCGTTCCTGGAGAAATATCCGAAGGCGCGCGAAGTGCGCGCCGCCTACGCCCGCATTCTGGTCGACTCCAAGCAACTGGAGCCGGCCCGCCAGCAGTTCCTGACCCTGCTCAAAGACCAGCCCGACAACATCGCCACCCTGTACGCGCTGGGCGTGATGGCGATGCAAACCAACGACATGCCCGAGGCCGAGAAATACTTCACCCGCTTCGTCACCGTCATGGATGACCATCCCGACGACGAGCGCGATCCGGCCAAGGTACTGATGATCCTGGCGCAGATCGCCGAGCAGCGCGGCGACATCGACGGCGCCTACAAGTGGCTGGAGAAGGTCGGCAACGACGACGAAAAAATCTATCTGGCCGCGCGTATGAAAATGGCGGCGCTGACGGCGCGCAAGGGCGATGTCGACGGCGCGCGCAAGCAGCTGGCCACGCTGACGCCGGCCGATCCCGCCGACCAGGCGCAGATATTCCAGGCCGACGCCCAGTTGCTGCGCGACGCCGGCAACACGCGCACCGCCTACACGGTGCTGGAAAACGCCGTCAAGCGCTATCCCGACAATCCCGACCTGCTGTACGACTTCGCCTTGATCGCCGAGAAAGTGGGCCAGGTGGAGCTGATGGAAAAAGCGCTGCGCCAGGTGATGATCGCCGCGCCCGACAACCAGCACGCCTACAACGCGCTCGGCTATTCGCTGGCGGAACGCAACGAGCGCCTGCCGGAAGCGCTGGCGCTGATTGAGCAGGCGATGAAGATGGCGCCGAACGATCCGTTCATCATGGACAGTCTGGGCTGGGTGCAATTCCGCATGGGCAACCTGAGCGAAGCGGAAAACCTGCTGCGCCGCGCCTACGCGATCCGCCCCGACCCCGAGATCGCCGTGCATCTGGGCGAGGTGCTGTTCGTCAAGGGCGACACCGCCGGCGCGCAGAAAATCTGGCAGGAAGCCAAAAGCAAAGATCCAAAGAACGACGCGCTCAAGAGCACGCTGGCCCGGCTGAATCAAACCTTATAAAATTATTTCCTCCAATGACGACTTTCTTCTTTAGCCGCCCGGCGGCCGTGTTGGCGCTGGCCGGCGCGCTGTCCGTGCTGGCCGGCTGCGCCACCACCTCCGCGCCGCGCTCGACCACCGCCGTCGCCGCGTACCGCGACAATCTCGACCTGGCCGGCCGCATCGCCATCAACTACAGCAAGGACGGCAAGAAGGAATCGCTGAGCGGCAAGTTCACGTGGAAGCAGAGCGCCGCCAACACCGACGTCACGTTGATTTCGCCGACCGGGCAAACGGTGGCCGTCATCAGCGTGACGCCGACCTCGGCCACGTTGAAGCGCGGCGGCGAGCCGACCCGCACCGCGCCCGACCTCGACAGCCTGACCCGCCAGACCCTGGGCTGGACGTTGCCGGTCTCCGGCCTGCGCGACTGGCTGCAAGGCCACGCCGTGGCCGCCGACGGCAGCCGCTTCACCGCCTCGCCGAGCAGCGACACCGTCGTTACCCGCGACGGCTGGAAGCTCGACTACGTGACGTGGCAGGAGCCGGCGCCAGCGTCAGGCAAAGGCGTGGTTGCGGCCACGCCCGTGCCGCAACCGAAGCGCATCGACGTCACCCGCGTCGCAGTGGGCGAGCAGGTCGACGAGATGTCGATCCGCATCGTCATCGACCCCGCCGCACAATAACAAGCACCGCCATGACCAGTCTGAAGAATTGCCCGGCCCCGGCCAAACTGAACCTTTTCCTGCACGTGAACGGCCGCCGCGCCGACGGCTACCATTTGCTGCAAACCGTGTTCCAGCTGATCGATCACGGCGACACGCTGCATTTCACGTTGCGCGACGATGACGCGCTGCGCCGCGTGACGGCGATCGAGGGCGTGCCGGAAGAGGGCGATCTGATCATCCGCGCCGCCAAGCTGTTGCAGGCGGAGGTGCTGCGCCGCACCGGCGCGTTGCCGCGCGGCGTCGATATCGCCATCGACAAAATCCTGCCGATGGGCGGCGGCCTGGGGGGCGGCTCGTCCGACGCCGCCACCACGTTGATGGCGTTGAACCATTTGTGGGAGGCCGGTCTAACCAAGGAGGAATTGATGGCGCTGGGGTTGCCGCTGGGCGCGGACATTCCGTTTTTCATCTTCGGCGAAACCGCTTTTGCGGAGGGCGTCGGCGAGGCGCTGCGGCCGGTGCGCGCCCCCGATTGCTGGTATGTCGTCATCGAGCCGGGCGTCGCGGTGCCGACCTCAGCAATATTTTGCTCAGAACATTTGACAAGGGATACTCCGCCCGTCATAATAACGGACTTTTCCAGCTACCACGAAAATCGAACCGATTTGAAGGGGTACGGAAGGAACGATTTACAGCAAGTGGCAACGAGTTTGTTCCCGCCGGTAGCAGAGGCGATACAATGGCTCGGCGCCCACGGTGATGCCAGGATGACTGGTTCCGGTGCTTGTGTATTTTGTGCGGTGGCGGATCAAGCCGAAGCGGAGAAGGTACTGCAAACAGTGCCGGCAAAGTGGAAAGCATGGGCGGCACAGGCGCTGATGCAGCATCCGATCACAAAAATGTTGTAGGCGGGTAAAAAAAGATTTGGCTTAGCGTGAAATTGGCGATAAAATACTCGCCGTTGTAGCGACAAGCAGTCAGTTGCGTAGGGGAATCGCCAAGCTGGTTAAGGCACTGGATTTTGATTCCAGCATACCAAGGTTCGAATCCTTGTTCCCCTGCCATTCGTTTTCCTTGTGTCACCGTCGAGGCATTAGTCTCCGGCCAAGGCAAGCATCAATGTCCGCGCCCGGCGCGGATCATTCTGCGTACAGCGCCACGCGGCTTCCGCTGGCGACATCAAAAATTTCATCGACTATCTCTGGGACTCCCATGGCTTACGAAAACCTGATGGTTTTTACCGGCAACGCTAATCCTGCGTTGGCAGAAGGA
>DASVTJ010000325.1:0-2679 GCA_036387635.1 Duganella sp. | reverse complement strand
GTGCTGGTGGTCGGTTATCACCACGCCTGCGGCTCGATCCTGAAGAAGTTCGAAAAAGGCGTCAATAAGCGCAGCCACAAGTGGTTCCGCGTGTTTAACGAGGTGCCGGTGTTCATGCTGCTGGCCATCGTGATCCTGGTGGTCGTCAAACCGTTTTGATCGGAGCATCATGAGCAAAGTCTGTCAGTATTTTTTCGCTATCCACTCGCCGTGGACCTATCTGGGCCACGAGCGCCTGATCGCGATGGCGCGCCAGAACGCCGTGCAGATCGACGTGCGTCCTTTTGATCTGGGCAAGGTGTTCGGCGTCTCCGGCGGCCTGCCGCTGGCCAAGCGCGCGCCGCAGCGCCAGGCCTACCGACTGGTGGAGCTGACGCGCTGGTCGGAGTTCCTCGGCGTGCCGATGGTTGTGCAGCCGAAGTTCTTCCCGGTGTCGCCCGACCTGGCCAACCGCATGGTGATCGCCGCGCGCCTGACGCACGGCGTTGACGTAGCGCTGGAACTGGCCGGCGCCATCATGCGCGGCCTGTGGGCCGAGGACAAGAACATCGGCGACGAGGACACGCTGGCGCAGATCGCCGGCGGCTGCGACCTCGATGGCCGGGCGCTGATCAAATCGTCGGAGACGGCCAGCGTGCAGGCCGAGTACGACCGCAACACGGAGGACGCCACCGCCGCCAATGTCTTCGGCTCGCCGTGGTATGTATTGAATGGCGAAAGCTTCTGGGGCCAGGACCGCCTGGACTTCCTCGAGCGCGCAATGAAGAAATAAGTAGTAAAAATAAGCGGTAAAAATAAGCAGTAAAGATAAGCAGTAAGTAAGATGTAACAAGCAGGGAAGCGCCACGCTCAAGAAGTCCAGGCGGCGGGGCGCGCATTTTTTTAACGGACAAAAGGTACACCTATGGCATCCTATTTTTGCCCATGCCCGCGCGGCATGGAAGCGGCACTGGCCGAAGAACTGGGCGAAATCGCGCTCCTCAGCACCAGCCTGAAGGTGCACAACCAGGTTCCCGGCGGCGTGCACTGCTCCGGCGATCTGCTCGATTCGTACCGCATCAACCTGCACTCGCGGATCGCCTCGCGCGTGCTGATGCGCATGGCCGTCACCGGCTACCAGAACGAGAACGACATCTACGACCTGGTGTTGGCGCAGCAGTGGGAAGACTGGTTCACCTACGACCACACGATCCGCGTCGACGTCACCGCCGTGAAGTCCCCCCTGCGCAGCCTGGAGTTCACCACGCTGAAGATCAAGGATGCGATCTGCGACCGCTTCCGCGACCAATTCGACAAGCGTCCGTCGGTCGACACCAAGGAACCGGACATGCGCATCGTCGGCTTCCTCGACGCGCGCCAGTTCATCATCTACCTCGACACCTCGGGCGAGGCGCTGTTCAAGCGCGGCTGGCGCGAGGAAACCGGCGACGCGCCGCTGCGCGAGAACCTGGCCGCCGGCCTGCTGCGCGTGGCCGGCTGGAAGCCGGGCATGCCGTTGTTCGACCCGATGTGCGGCTCCGGCACCATCCTGTGCGAAGCGGCGCAGATGGTGCAGGGCATCCCGCCGGGCGCGCGCCGCCGCTTCGCTTTCGAGGCGTTCAACGACTTCGATCCGGCGCCGTGGAACGAGATGAAAAATGCGATCAAGGTCAATCCGCTGCCGGAGTCGCCGACCATCTTCGGCTCCGACATCTCCGGCGACATGGTGGCCATGACGCGCCATAACCTCAAGTGCGCAGGCATCCTGTTCGACGTGCCGCTCAAGCAGATCGAGGCGCAGGAAGTGAAGGCGCCAACCGAGCAGCCGGGCATCCTGCTGACCAATCCCCCGTACGGCGAACGGATCGGCGTGCGCGGCGACAGCACGGTGCCGGAGGACGAACTGGCCGGCAGTTTCTATTCGGCGCTGAGCACCACGCTCAAGCAGCGCTTCGCCGGCTGGACGGTGTTTCTGTTTACCGCCGACCTGGGCCTGCCGAAGCTGCTGCGCTTGAAGGAATCGCGCAAGACGCCGTTCTTCAACGGCGCGCTAGAATGCCGTCTGTTCCGCTTCGATATGGTGGCGGGTTTCAACCGCCGCGAAGCAGCCAAGCCTAAAGAAGTTTAACCCCCGGGCGCCGCGGCGCACGTTCCATGCGCGCGCGCGGCGCCGCGTGGGACGGCACGATCCGGCGCCCCAGCCGGAAAGTGCCGCATGTTCCCAACACCCCCCGCCGATCTCCCGCCCGATCCCGTCAAGGACATCCCGCCGCCGCCGCCGTCGCCGGCCAAGGTGCTCAGCGCCGCCGGACTGGCCACCATGCTGGCCGCGATGTCGATGCTCGGTCCCTTCTCGATCGACGCCTACCTGCCGGCGTTCCCCAACATCCAGGCCTCGCTGGGCGCGACCCCGCTCGAAGTGCAGCAAAGCCTGACGTTCTACATGCTGGCCTTCGCCGGCATGGTGCTGTGGCACGGCGCCCTGTCGGACGCGTTCGGGCGCCGCAACGTGATCCTGGTGTCGCTGGTGATGTTCGCCATCGGCACGCTGGGCTGCGCCTCGGCCCACACCGTGCATTACCTGTGGGTGTTCCGGATCATGCAGGGCATCTCCGCCGGCGCCGGGGTGGTGGTGGGGCGCGCCATCATCCGCGACCTGTACGACGACACCGCCGCCGCGCGCCTGCTGTCGCTGGTGAC
>DASVTJ010000324.1:0-8503 GCA_036387635.1 Duganella sp. | reverse complement strand
GTTTCCTGGTGCCGGCCCGCTTCGCCCAGGATTTACTGCGCAAGGTCGAGCAACAACAAGGCAAGGCGCCGGCCGACTTCACGTCGGTGGTGGCCGCCCAGCTGCTCAGCCACCAACGCGCGATGGTCGACCAGTTGCTGGCCAGCCCGCTGAGCCTGAAGCCGATGGGACCGTATCAAGTGCCGGTGCGCGAGTCCGAGCAGATGCGTTGCTGGGGCCGCTCCAACGTCAAGGCCGACAAGCCGTTCACGGTCGACGACGCCAGCTGCGCGATGGAATCGGCGATCTTCGTCAGCGGCTCGCTGCAGACCGGGCAGCTCAGCATCCGCCACCAGTTCCTGCGTGGCGTCGGCCTCGACAAGCTGCGCTTCGCGCAACTAGCGAGCTCGTCGTTCAAGAACGAACACTTCGGCAGCAACAAGGACACCCGTTTGACCGGCCCCAACTGCACAGAAGAATTCGTCAAAAACAAAAACCTGCCGCTGCGCGCCGTGCTGTGCGTGCGCGCTTACCGCAAATTTGCGGGCCTCTACGATTTCGCGCTGCTGACCGCGACTACGGACCAAGGGCTGATGAGTCTGCAAAGCCGTCTGGATGCGCGCGGCGTCTCGTATGACAACGGCATGCGCGTCTCGCGCGTGTTCCTCGAATCGTTGTCGCTGGCACCTGTGCCAACCACGGCGCCGCAGCCCGCACGCGCACCGGCCTCGAAACAAGCCGCCAAGCCGGCAGGGCAACCACCAGCCGGCAAGCCGGCGGCGGGGGGCGCGCAATGAAAGCCCCCTACTTCATCGAAATCCTCGCGCGCAACGGCGACGTGCTGCACCGTCACAAGGTGGAGACGCTGCCGATCCGTCTGGGCCGCAGCTACGACAACGACGTCATCCTCGACGACGCCCACAGTGCCGCCGCGCACGCTTTCGTCGATATCGACGACCAGCAAAAACTGGTGCTGCGCGACCTTGGCAGCAAGAACGGCACCTTTGTCCGTGGCAAGCGCCAGACCGAGGTCGTACTCGGCGGCGACACCGTGGTGCGGCTCGGCCACACGCGCTTGCGCATCCGCGCCGCCGACTTCCCGGTGCCGGCCGAAATCGCCGACACCACGATGCACAGCTGGGAAGGCGCGACGCCGGCCACCATCGGCCTGATGCTGATCGCCGTGTTCAGCTGTTTGGAAACGTGGCTGTCCGATATCGAACCGTTCGCGCTGATCCGCTACCTGCTGGTGCTCGCCTCCAGTTTGGCCGCCGGATTGTTGTGGAGCGGTCTGTGGGCGTTGGCCAACCGTTTGTTCGGCAGCCATGCGCGCATGGGGCGGCACTTATTCATATTAGGTAGCGGGCTGGCGCTGGTCGGCATTTGGCGCGCCGCTAGCAGCGTGATGGCGTATGCGTGGTCGGCCGAAGGTTTCACGCGCTATGGCAACCTGGTCACGCTGGCGATCGTTTGCGGCATGTTGTTTTTCCACCTCAGCACGATCAAGCCGCATCATCCACGGCGCTTCGCCATCACCGCCACCGTCATGATGCTGGCCGGCGCCGGGTTGATGCTGATGACCAACCTGCAAAGCACGGGTCGCGCATCGAACGAGCTCTACATGTCGGTGCTGTTGCCGCCCGAAGTCAAGCGCAGCCCCGACCGCACCGTCGACCAATTCATGAGCAACGCCGCCAAGCTCAAGGCCGACACCGACGCCGCCCGCTCGCGCGGCGTCAAGGAAGGCATTGACGAAGCGGACGGTGACGGCGACGACGACAGCAGTGAGTAAGCGTTAAGGCCGTTCCGCGCATCCGCTCGGGTGCGGGATGGCCGCGCCCGCTTGTGGCTTCATGGCCAGCCGCGCAGCACCTGGTCGACCACTTCCTGTAACTGCTGGCGCGTCGCCCCGGCGGCGGCCTGCACCGCCATGCCATTCGACACCGTCATCACATAACGCGCCATCTGGCCCGAGCAGCTATCGGCCGGCAAATCGCCGTCCACTTTGGCCTGCTCGAAGCGTTCGCGCAATTGCACCTCGCTCGCCGCGCGCCGCTCGATCAGCGAATTACGGATCGGCAGCGCGTCGTCGCTGCACGCCAGCGCGCCGTTGATCACCAGACAGCCATGCGGCTTGTCGGTCTCGGTTTGCGCATCGGCGTTGCCGCGCAAGAAATGCTCGACCACGGCGCGCGCGGTCGGCTCTTTGAGCGCCGCATTAAACAATGGATCGTGCGTCGAGCCATATCGATCCAACGCCATGCGGAACAAGTTTTCCTTGTTGCCGAACACGGCATACAGGCTGGGCCGGTTCATGCCCATCGCCTCGGTCAGTTCGGGCAACGAGCTACCTTCGTAACCCTTCTCCCAGAACACTTTCATCGCTTTGTCCAGCGCGGTTTCAGCATCGAACGTACGCGGACGACCCGTCTTGCGGGTGGTGGTCGTAGTCACTTTCTGATCGTCACTTTCATACCAATCGGTTAAAAATTATATTGACAACGTTATCTCCAGCCTTCATTATGAACCGATCAGTAAAAAACTCAAGTGTTTTTACGACTACTTAGGACTACTCCCATGCAATCAACTTCCACCGCCAAGGCCTTGCCGCCCGACGGCGAACAGCCGGCATCCACGTCGCCCGACACCCCCACCCGCTCGGCCTGGCTGGCCGTGCTCTCCGTTGCCGTCGGCTCGTTCGCGCTGGTCACCACGGAATTCCTGCCGGTCGGCCTGTTGCCGTCGATCGCCGCCGAACTGAAGGTCACCGAAGGCCTGGCAGGCATGATGGTGACGATCCCCGGCATCGTGGCCGCGTTCGCCGCCATCCTGGTGACCATCGGCGTCGGCAAGACCGACCGCCGCTACGTGATCTGGGCGCTGACCGGCACCTTGATCGTTTCTAATTTGATGGTCGCGCTGTCCGATTCGTTCACCGTGATCTTGTTCGGGCGCGCCCTGCTGGGCATTGGCGTCGGCGGCTTTTGGGCCATTGGTGGCGCGCTGGGCAACCGGCTGGTGCCGCCCGCCTATGCGACGCGAGCGACATCGATCATCTTCGCCGGCATCTCGCTCGGCACGGTGGCCGGCGTGCCGGCCGGCGCGCTGATTGGCGAAATGGTTGGCTGGCGGGTGGCCTTCCATGCGGCCGGGGCGGTGGCAGTGCTGGTGCTGCTGACGCAAATGTGGCTGCTGCCGCGTCTGCCGACGACCGACTCGCTGACCTTTGCGCAATTGCCGGCGCTGCTGCGGGTGAAAAAGGCGCGCCTGGGCATGCTGGCCACGCTGCTGATCTTCATCGGCCAGTTTGCCGCCTATACATATGTCACGCCGTTCCTCAGCCAGGTCGCCGGCCTGAACGCCACCACCATCAGCGCCCTGCTGCTGACGTACGGCGCCGCCGGCTTCGTCGGCAACCTGCTGGGCGGCTGGACCGTCGCCCGCAGCGTGCGCATGTCGATGATCGCCACCGGCCTGGTACTGGGGTTGTCGGCCGCGGCCTTGCCGTTGATCGGCACCAGCCTGCTGGGCGCCACGGCGTTGATCGTGATCTGGGGCCTGGCCTTCGGCATGATGCCGATCTCGGTGCAAACGTGGATGTTCCGGGCGGCGCCGGACGCGATGGAAAGCGGCGGCGCGGTATTCGTCGCCACCGCGCAAATCTCGCTGGCCAGCGGCGCGCTGGTCGGCGGCGTGGCGGTCGATCATCTGGGCGTGTCGAGCGCGATGGTGGTCGGCGGCCTGTTCGCCGTGGCGATGGCGGCGGTAATCGCGATGTGGGGCGAGGACGACGGCAAGCCGTCAGCCAAGCTGCACGCCGTGCACTAGATTCTGCCGCGCCGGAATTCGGCCAGGAAGGCTTTGGTTTCCTTGGCCGACAGCACTTTGATCTCGTCGCCGTGCCAGGTGTACAGGTATGGCGTGCCGCCCTGGCGGTCGGTCAGCTTAGCGTCGAGCAGAAAGCAGGTGCCCAGCGGGTACAGGGACGTGTCGCTCATGCAACGCGAACATTGGACCCTCAGTTCCGGCGAAAACGCTTGTCCCGGCACGGGATGGATTTCGACCGCGCCGCCGCGTTGCACCGAGTGCACCGCCACCTGCCGGTAAGCATAAATATCGCGCGCCATGGTCGTCCTTGTTTAAAAGTCGCCATGGTAGCAGATCGTTTTCTCGCGGGCATGGCAATCAGCGCGACGATGACACACCATTGATCCGGTCGAACGACCGATGACAAAGCCGGGCGCAGGATGTCGCAAGACGTCCTGGCTGCCCGGCTTTTTTTTCCAGTGCCGCTTGAAGGATGCCCTCAAGCCATTACACTGAACATGACGACTTACACGTGGGACGAGGCTAAACGCCAAAGCAACCTGCGCAAGCATGGGTTGGATTTTGCTGATGCACCCGCAGTACTGGAGGGCGATTCATACTCCACCGAAGATACGAGCCTTCAATATAGTGAACGCAGATACAACGCCATCGGCTCCATCTACAACATCGTAGTTTCAATCACGTACACGGAGCGAAATGATGAAATCAGAATCATCTCTTTTAGGCGAGCAAGCCGGCGGGAAACCCGAGACTTTATTATACGAGCCCGCTAGTTGGATGGATGTCATGCCGCACAACTACGACGATATCGACATTGACGAAGACTGCCCGGAATACGATCCACGGTACTTCACCGAACCCGTGCATCGTTTCAAAGGTCGCGTCATCCAACCGCGCGCGTCGCCTACCGATCCGTTTGATCCCGAGGTATTGGCGTATCGAAAGTCGATGACGCCGCTCGTGCAGATGGAACCCGAGATCCTCGGTGGCATGCCGGTGTTTAAAGATACGCTGGTGCCTATCAAACGCATGTTCGACTATCTGCTCGCGGGAAAGACCATGGAAGACTTCCTGCGCGACTTTCCCGCCATCTCCCGCGAGATGGCGACCGGCGTGCTGGGAAACCAGTTGACCTTGTTTTACGAAGCGATCAGCAATGCGATCGACTCGGCGGCAATGCCCTCTTCCCGGCCCAGATAGCCAAGCTTCTCGTTGGTCTTGGCCTTGATGTTGACCTGGCCGACGGCCACGCCCAGATCCTCGGCGATATTGGCGCACATGGCGGCGATGTGCGGCGCCATCTTGGGGCGCTGCGCGATGATCGTGGCGTCGATGTTGCCGATGCTGTAGCCGGTGGCCACCACGCGGCGCGCCGCCTCCTTCAACAAGGTGCGCGAATCGGCGCCTTTGAACTGCACGTCCGTATCCGGAAAATGCTTGCCGATGTCGCCCAGCGCCGCCGCGCCCAGGATTGAGTCGGTGATCGCGTGCAGCAGCACGTCGGCGTCCGAGTGCCCCAGCAGGCCGGCGTGGTGCGGAATGTCGACGCCGCCGATGATCAGCTTGCGGCCTTCCACCAAAGCATGGCAGTCGTAGCCCTGGCCGATGCGGAACGGGAGCTTGTTCATATCGTTTCCTTCATATCGTTTCCTTCATATCGTTTTCCTTGGTTATTCGTCCGCCGCCAAATACATCTCCGCGATGCGGATGTCGGCCGGCAGCGTGACTTTCAAATTTCGTGGATGGCCTTCGATCAGGCGCGGCGACATGCCCAGCATCTCGACCGCGCTGGCGTCGTCGGTGATGGCGTTGGCGTCGGGCGCCTCCCCCAGCGCGCGCAGTAACAGCGCGTAGCTGAACATCTGCGGCGTCTGCGCCAGCCACAAACCGTCGCGCGGCACCGTCACCACCGCGTCGCCTGCTTTACGCTTGACCGTGTCGACCACCGGCAGCGCCAGCAAGCCGCCGGCCACGTAATCGCCAACGCCCTGTATCAGCCTGGCGATCAAGGCCGGCGTCAGGCCGGGGCGCGCGGCGTCGTGCACCATGATCAAATCGGCGTCGGTGACGATGCCTTCGAGCGCGCGCAGGGCGTTGAGCACCGTGTCCATGCGCGTGGCGCCGCCGCAACGCAGCACCGTCACGCCGCCCAGATCCGGCGACAGCACCGCGTCGATCTGGCCGTCGGCCGCGCTGACGACGACGTAGGTGTGCGCCACCAGATCGCTGGCGCGAAAAGCCTCGACGGCATGGCGCAGCATCGGCTTGCCGCCGACCGTCAGATATTGTTTCGGCCCATCGGCCGCCATGCGCGCGCCGACACCGGCGGCCGGCAGCAGGGCAAAGTAGCGCGGCGCGCCGGGCTTGCCCGAAGTAGTCGTATTCACGGTCATATTCTTCTTTATCTTCTGCGCCGGCGATTGACGATCTCGCGTATCTCGCCGTTGCAACTGGCGCCCAGTCGCGCGTATTCCTGCGGGGTGTCGATTTTAGCCTGCTCCGCCTTGCCCTTGTCGAATTCGTCGTTGATAAACCGCATCCAGACGCTGTTGATTTCGTGCTGAAGCGCCGACTGCGCGGTGCCCGACGGCGCGTACAGCGGCTTACCTTCAAAGCGCCGGTTCAACGCCTCGCGCACCACCTTCTCCACCCGCGCCAGATTGTCCATGTACGCCTTCAGGTGACGCTGTTCGTGCTCCAGTATGGTCTTGTACGCGCAGCTGCCCGGCGTGAACTCGTTGCCGACGTAGATCAGCACCGGCGAGTAATTCAACTTGATCTCCACGCGCGGTGCCACGCATTCATAGCCGCTGGCCTTGTCCTGCAAGATCGGCCCGCCCATCGTGGCGCTGTACTGCGCGCGCGTCACGGTCAGGCCCAGCGTCTCGCTGCGGCCGTCGATGCTGCCGGTCTTCAGCGTCAACGCGCGGTATGGCAGCTGGTTGTTGATGGTGAAGCCATTGCTCTTGGTCGACAGCACCGAGATCGTTTTGCTGATCGTGTCCTCGCAGCGGATCTGAAACGGGGTGCGCTCGGCGGCGGCGACGGGAGCAGCGGCGGCATCGCCAAAAGCGAGCGCACCGGCCAATACCGCGACAGCGGATGCAAAAACGACGGCGCCGCTGCGGCACGCCCCGTCCAACGCCGCCGGCTTCATGGCGTCAGCCCAGCTTCCAGTCGCCCGACCGCAACTTCTCCAGCCAGAAGGCGCCAATGATGGTTTTCACGTCGGTGACCTTGCCTTCGCGGACCCACTGCAGCAGTTCGTCGATGGTGGCGGTGAAAAGCTCCAGGAACTCGCCGTCGTCCAGCTGCTGTTCGCCCTTCGTGAGTCCGCGCGCCAGATACAGCTCCAGATGTTCGTCCGAATAAGCGATGGCGTTGTGGATGGTGGAGACGAACTGCCAGTCGGTGGCGGTGTAGCCGGTTTCCTCCAGCAGCTCGCGCTTGGCGCATTCCAGCGGATCTTCACCGGCATCGATTTTCCCGGCCGGGAATTCGATGAACACCTGGTGCATCGGATAGCGGAACTGGCGCTCGAGCAGCACGGTGCCGTCGTCGAGCAACGGCAGGATAACCACGGCGCCGGGATGCAGGATATATTCGCGGCCGGTGCGTTTGCCGTCGGGAAGTTCAATGGTATCGCACTGGACTTTGAGGAAGTGGCCGTCGTAGACCAATTCTCCGTCGATACGGGTTTCTGTCAGATTCACCATGTCGGCTCCACGTAGATTGAAGCCGCTAGTGTATCAGCCGTGGCGCTTGCGCAGGTAGCGTACGATAAATCCGGGGAATCCCAGAACGAGGAACAGACAGCCGGAGATCGCGTAGAACTCCCAGGTCTGGGTGAAGCGGTTGCCGATATGGCCTTCCAGGGCGAAGCCGATGGAACCAACGACAAAGTACAGCACCACCATTTCGGCCAGCCGCACGATCAGCGGCTTGCCTGACGGCCTACCCTGCCATGTGGCCGGGATCAGAGCGAATATCTTGTCGTTGAAAAAAGGCAGGTTGGCGGCCGCGATTGCGATCACGATCACCAACCAGCTTGCGATCCCTACATCCATCAGGTGGCGAGGGTCGCTTGCATCGCCTTCAGGCACATTGCCAGCAGCGGACCTGGCAGAACGCCCAGCACCACGATGGCGATGCCGTTCAGGCTCAGGACAAACTTCATGTCGCCGTGGGCGACGATCGGCGACGTATCGGTCGGCTCGTCGAACCACATGACTTTAACGATGCGCAGGTAGTAGAACGCGGCGATCAGCGAGAACATCACCGCGACCACGGTCAGCCAGATCTGGCCGGTGCTCAGGACAGCGCTCAGCACCGAGAACTTGGCCGCAAAGCCCATCATCGGCGGCACGCCGGCCAGCGAGAACATCAGGATCGTCATGACGACAGCGAACCAGCCGTTACGCTTGCTCAGGCCTTTGAAATCGTTCAGCGTTTCGGCTTCGAAGCCCGAACGCGACAACAGCATCAGCATGCCGAAGCTGCCGACGGTGGTCAGCACATAAGTCAGGATGTAGTACATCGACGCGCTGTAGGCGGTGGCGATGCCGGTGCGGTCGGTGGTGCCGACCACGCCAGCCAGCAGGCCAAGCAGCACGAAGCCGATTTGCGCGATGGTCGAATAAGCCAGCATGCGCTTCAGGTTCGTTTGCGCGATCGCGGTCAGGTTACCGATGGCCAG
>DASVTJ010000323.1:0-2549 GCA_036387635.1 Duganella sp. | reverse complement strand
GGCCGAATTGCCGATGTTGGCGTTGATCTTGACGAGGAAATTGCGGCCGATGATCATCGGCTCGATCTCCGGGTGGTTGATGTTGGCCGGGATGATGGCGCGGCCGCGGGCGATTTCCTCGCGCACGAATTCCGGCGTGATTTCTGTTGGGATGCTGGCGCCGAACGATTGGCCGGGATGCTGGCGGCCCATCAGGTCGGCCAGGCGCTGGCCCATCGGGCCGGACGTCCTGAGGTTTTCCAGGTACTCCTTGCGGCGCAGGTTTTCGCGGATCGCCACGAACTCCATCTCCGGCGTGACGATGCCGCGGCGCGCATAGTGCATCTGCGTGACGTTGGCTTCCCCGTTCGGGCCGGCGCGCGCGCGGCGAGGTTTACGGTGCAGGTTGAAGCGCAGCTCGGCCAGCGCCGGGTCGGCCAGGCGCGCCTTGCCGTAATCGGAGGTCGGGCCGTCCAGTTCCTCGGTGTCGCCGCGCTCGAGGATCCACGGCAGGCGCGGCGTGGCGGCCAGGCCGGAACGGATGTCGATCACCGCGTCCGGATCGGTGTACGGACCGGAGGTGTCGTAGACGTAGACCGGCGGATTGGCCTCGAAGCCGAACGACGCCGGCGTGTCGGCCTGCGAAATCTGGCGCATCGGCACGCGGATGTCGGGCCGGCTGCCTTCGACGTAGATCTTGCGGGAATTGGGTAAAGGTTTGATCGCTGCCTCGTCCACGGTGGCGGTGGCGGACAGGAATTTCGGGTTGGCGTTCATTTGGCTCCTCGGTTGGCTACAGGAGCCAGCAAAGGAGGTTGGACGACCCCGCGCCCGAAAATCAAAGGGATGGCGGCATTGTCCTAAGCTTCCCTTCGCTGGCATTATCCAGATCAGGTTCGGAGGGTATTTCTCACCCGCGCATCGCATGCATTGCATGACGATTCGCAGGACCCCTAGCGTGTGCCGCCTTGCGGCAGCGGGACGATTATAACAGAGCTGCCGCAATAATATGCAGCGTGGTCCGCGTCATCTATAATGGTTGTTTTCGCGTACGCGTTACTACAATACATCAGCCAAATCATGGAATTAGCCAAGTCTTTCGAGCCTGCCGACATTGAACAATTCTGGCGCACCGAGTGGGAACGGCGCGGTTACTACACCGCCACCATCGACGCCGGCAAACCGTCCTTCAGCACCCAGTTGCCGCCGCCGAACGTCACCGGCACGCTGCACATGGGCCACGCGTTCAACCAGACCATCATGGACGGGCTGACCCGCTACCACCGCATGCTGGGCCATAACACCGCCTGGATTCCGGGCACCGACCACGCCGGCATCGCTACGCAGATCGTCGTCGAGCGCCAGCTCGACGCGCAAAAGATCTCGCGCCACGATCTGGGCCGCGAAAAGTTCGTCGAAAAAGTCTGGGAGTGGAAAGAGAAATCCGGCTCCACCATCACCGGCCAGATGCGCCGCCTGGGCACCTCGCCGGACTGGCAGCGCGAATACTTCACGATGGACGAGACGCGCTCGAAGGTCGTCACCGACGTCTTCGTGCGGCTGCACGAGCAGGGCCTGATCTACCGCGGCAAGCGTCTGGTCAACTGGGACCCGGTGCTGGGCACCGCCGTCTCCGACCTCGAAGTGGTGTCGGAAGAGGAAGACGGCTCGATGTGGTACATCAAGTACCCGCTGGCCGACGGCAGCGGCTCGCTGACGGTGGCCACCACCCGTCCCGAAACGATGCTCGGCGACGTCGCCGTGGCGGTCGACCCGACCGACGAGCGCTATCTGCCGCTGGTCGGCAAGATGCTCAAACTGCCGCTGTCGGAGCGCGAAATCCCGATCATCGCCGACGAATACGTCGACAAGGAATTTGGCACCGGCTGCGTCAAGATCACGCCCGCGCACGACTTCAACGATTACGCCGTCGGCCAGCGCCACGACCTGGGCATGCCGTCGATCCTGACCTTGGAAGCGAAGATCAGCGACGACGCGCCCGCAGCCTATCGCGGCATGGACCGCTTCGTCGCGCGCAAGCAGATCGTCGCCGACCTCGACGCGCTGGGCCTGCTCGAGCAAGTCAAGCCGCACAAGCTGATGGTGCCGCGCGGCGACCGCACCGGCGTCGTCATCGAACCGATGCTGACCGACCAGTGGTTCGTCGCCATGAGCAAGCCGGCGCCGGAAGGCACTTTCTTCCCCGGCAAATCGATCGCCGAAACGGCGCTGGATAAAGTCGCCAGCGGCGAAATCAAGTTCGTGCCGGAAAACTGGAGCACCACCTATAACCAGTGGCTCAACAACATCCAGGACTGGTGCATCTCGCGCCAACTGTGGTGGGGCCACCAGATCCCGGCCTGGTACGACGAGCAGGGCAACATCTTCGTCGCCAAGACCAAGGCCGAGGCGCTGGCCAAGCAGCAAGCGGCCGGCAGCACCGGACCGCTGCGCCGCGACAACGACGTGCTCGACACGTGGTTCTCGTCGGCACTGGTGCCGTTCTCCACCCTCGGCTGGCCGGAGGAAACGCCGGACATCAAGGCCTTCCTGCCGTCGACGGTGCTGGT
>DASVTJ010000322.1:0-9264 GCA_036387635.1 Duganella sp. | reverse complement strand
GCCTCCCGATAAAGAGTCTTATGCAACCCAGCATCACCCCCGGCTTGTTGATTTTGCACGGCAATCAAATGGAACAGCTGCGCGCGGCCGTGTTCCAGTGGCTGCGCAATCACCCGCTCGGGGCGCTCGAACCGGACATCTTCCTGGTGCAATCGAACGGCGTGGCCGAATGGCTGAAGATCGCGCTGGCCGAGGAAATGGGCGTGTGCGCCGCCACCCGCGTGGCGCTGCCGGCGCGGTTTCTGTGGGAGACCTATCGCGGCATGCTGGGGCGCGATCGGGTGCCGGTGCGCTCGGCGTTCGACAAGGGGCCGCTGACCTGGCGCCTGATGCGCTTGCTGCCGACCCTGCTGGCCGATCCCGTCTTCGCGTCGCTGCGCCACTTCCTGGCCGACGGCGAGGCCGAACGCCGCCTGCAACTGGCCGAACGGCTGGCCGACTTGTTCGACCAGTACCAGGTATATCGCGCCGACTGGCTCGACGACTGGGCGTGCGGGCGCGATCAACTGCGCAACGCCCGCAACGAGTCCGTGCCGCTGCCGGACGACCAGCGCTGGCAGGGCCAGTTGTGGCGCGCGGTGATCGCCGACGTCGATCCCGAGGAACGTGACCTGGGCCGCGCCACCGTGCACACCGAATTCGTGCGCGCCAGCGGCGCCGGCGAGCAGCCGATGGGCCGCCTGCCGCGCCGCATCGTCATCTTCGGCGTCTCCGCGCTGCCGTATCAGAGCTTGCAGGCGCTCGCCTCGCTGGCACGCTACGCGCAGGTGGTGCTGGCGGTGCCCAATCCGTGCCGGTTCTATTGGGGCGACATCATCGAGGGGCGCGACCTGCTGCGCTCCGCGCACCGCCGCCAGCAGCTGCGCAACGGCCAGGACCTGAGCCGCATTCCGCTTGAAGAACTGCATGCCCACAGCCACCCGCTACTGGCGAGCTGGGGACGCCAGGGCCGCGATTTCGTGCGCATGCTGGACGAATTCGACGAAGCCTCGGCCAGCGCGGCGGCCGCCGCCAGCGAGTCCGGCGACGACGATCATGTGGCGCCGCTGCGCATCGACTTATTCAGTGAGGGCGAGGGCGGTACGCTGCTGTCGCAAGTGCAGGCGGCCGTGCGCGATCTGCTGCCGCTGTCCGAGCACCCGCACGTTCCGCCGCCGGAAGACGACCGGTCGATCGAATTCCACATCACCCACAGCGTGCAGCGCGAGGTCGAGGTGCTGCACGACCAGTTGCTGAAGATGTTCGCCGACGCCGAACGAAGCGCCGCGCCTTTGCGCCCGCGCGACGTGGTGGTGATGGTGCCGGATATCGACACCTTCTCGGCCGCGATCCACGCCGTGTTCGCGCAGCATCGCCGCAGCGATCCGCGCTATATTCCGTTCGAGATCGGCGACGTCAACGACCGCAGCGTCAATCCGCTGCTGGTGGCGCTGGAGTGGCTGCTGCGTTTGCCGCAGCAGCGCTGTCGCCAGAGCGAGATCCGCGACCTGCTCGATGTGCCGGCGCTGGCCTCGCGCTTTGGCCTGGGCGACGAAGACTTGCCGACCCTGGGGCTATGGATCGAAGGCGCCGGCGTGCGCTGGGGCCTCGATCAGGAACATCGCAGCGGGCTGGGACTGGGCCCGGCGGGCGAGCAGAACGCCTGGATTTTCGGCGTGCGCCGCATGCTGCTGGGGTATGCCAGCGGCGGCTCCGACACCAACGTCAGCGCCAGCTTCGCCGGCATCGAGCCGTTTTCGGAAGTTGGCGGACTCGATGCCGCGCTGGCCGGCTCGCTGGCGCAGCTGGTCGAGACCTTGCTGCACTGGCGCGGCGTGCTGGCGCAGGCGCGTTCGCCCGCTGAATGGGGCGTGCAGGCGCGCGCCTTGCTGGCGGCGTTCTTCAACGCGGGCGAGGAGGGCGACCGCCTGACGTTGGCCCAGCTGGACGATGCCCTCAACAACTGGCTGGAGACCTGCGAAGGCGCGCAGTTCGACGAGACGGTGCCGCTGCCGGTGCTGCGCGAGGCATGGCTGGGATTGATGGAAGAGCCGACGCTGAACCACCAATTCGTCTCCGGCGGCGTGACCTTCTGCACCTTGATGCCGATGCGCGCCGTGCCTTTCCGCGTGGTGTGCCTGCTGGGCATGAACGATGGCGACTTCCCGCGCCGGGCACCGAAAGCCGACTTCGATTTGCTGGCGCAGCCGGGCATGGCGCGCCCGGGCGACCGTTCGCGCCGCGACGACGACCGCTATCTGATGCTCGAGGCGGTGCTGGCCGCGCGCGATAAGCTGTATATCAGTTGGGTGGGCCGCAATGTGCGCGACAACAGCGAGCAGCCGGCATCGGTGCTGGTGTCGCAGTTGCGCGATTATCTGGCCGCCGGGTGGCAGATGGATCTGCACACCCGCACCACCGAGCATGCGTTGCAGCCGTTCAGCCGCCGCTACTTCGAGGATGGCGGCCTGCTGACGTACGCGCGCGAATGGCGCGAAGCGCACGGCGCCGGCCAGATGAACGGGGCGGAGGTGGACGGCGCCGATGCGGGCGGCGCGGCCGGCGCCGAGCTGCCGCCGTTCGACATCGACGATAAATTCAGCCTGAAGCTGATGAGCCTTCAGAATTTCATCCGGCAGCCGGTGCGCTTTTTCTTCCGCCAGCGGCTGGGCGTGATGTTCGGCGAATCGGCGCTGGTGGGCGAGGACGAGGAGCCGTTCTCGCTGAACGCGCTCGAACGCTATCTGCTTGAAGACACGATGCTCGACGACGGCGCCGACGCCGAAGAGATCGAGCAAGTCTACGACAAGCTGACCGACCGCGCCGAACGGCTGGCGCGCGAAGGCGTGCTGCCGATCGGGTTGATCGGCCAGCAGTATCAGCGCCACCTGGTGGAGGCGCTGGTGCCGGTGCGCTGCGCCTGGCTCACGTTGCGCGAGCATTATCCTCTGCCCGCGCCCAAGGTGGCATTGAGCCTGGTGCTGGCCGGCGTGCGCATCGACGACTGGATCGACCAGCTGCGCAGCAACGGCGCGGAAACCGTCTGGCTGACGCAGATGTCGTCCAAAGTGACCGACAAGCAGGGCAAGCCGCGCGGCGACAAATTGATCCCCATGTGGCTGCGGCAGCTGGCGGCGGCGGCGGCGGGCATGCCGGTCACCGGCTACCTGGTGGCGCGCGACGCCATCGTGACGATGAGGGCGCTCGCGCGGGACGAGGCGCTGGAGGCCTTGCGCGAGCTGGTTTGCCTGTGGCGCGACGGCATGAACCGTCCCTTGCCGACCGCTTGCAAAACGGCGCTGGCCCTGGCGCAGGGCGGCGATCCGCGCGCGGTGTACGACGGCGGCTTTGAAATCTCCGGCGAGAACGAGGAGCTGTGTCTTGCGCGCTTGTGGCCCGACTTCGCGGCGCTCAGCGCGCAGCCGGACTTCCACGATGTCTCGCAGGCCTTGTACGGCCCGCTGGCCGGCTGGCTGGAACAGCACATCGTGATCGAGCCGATCGACGGCCGTCGAGGGGAAGCGGCATGAGTACCGATACCAACCAACTGGCCCCGCTGACTTTTCCGCTGCACGGTTCGCGGCTGATCGAGGCCAGCGCCGGCACCGGCAAGACCTGGACCATCGCCGCGCTGTATGTGCGGCTGGTACTGGGCCACGGCGGCGCATACGGTTACCGGCGCCCGTTGCTGCCGGCCGATATCCTGGTGATGACGTTTACGCGCGCGGCCACGCGCGAGCTGTCGAACCGCGTGCGCGAGCGGCTGGTGGAGGCGGCGGCGTACTTCCGCGGCTTCGAGGAACTGGGCGGCGGCGACACGCGCGACGATTATCTGGATGCGCTGCTGGAATCGTACCCGAGCCACGCCGAGCAGCAGCAGGCCGCGCACCGCCTGATGCAGGCGGCGGAGACGATGGACGAAGCGGCCATCTTCACCATCGACGCGTGGTGCCAGCGCATGCTGCGCGAGCACGCGTTCGACAGCGGCAGCTTGTTCGACGAGGAACTGGTCAGCGACGAGCAGGCGCTGTTCGAGGATGCCGCGCACGATTACTGGCGCCAGCAGGTCTATCCGTTGAACGCGGTGGCGCTGGAGGCGCTGCTGTCGTGCTGGGGCGACGTCGGCGCGATGAAGAAATCGATCCGGGAACTGGTCAAGCGCGCCGACATCATCGGCGATGTCGACGCCGCGCAATCGCTGGGCGCGTTGATCGGGGCGGTGCAGCGAGAGCAGCTGGCGCGGTTGGCCGGTTTGAAGGCCGGCTGGAACGAACGCGCCCACCGCATGGAACAATGGATCGCGCAGCACCGGGAGATGTCGCCGAAGTGCTTCAACGGGAACAAGATGCGGCCCGATTCGCTGGTCGGTTGGTTCAACGGCCTGCGCGCCTGGGCGCTGGATGCCGGCGCCGTCATGCCGGCGATCACCGACACCGCCTGGAAGCGGCTGACACCCTACGGGATCGAGGACGCGTTCTCCAAGGGCTTCAGCGCCGCCATCCCCGAGGATTTCGAGGCGACCGAAGTGCTGAAGAAGGCGCTCGACGATCTGGAGCCGCTGGCGCACGCGCTGTACCGCCACGCCGCCGCCTCGGTCGCCAGGCGCATGGACGAATTGAAAAAGCGCAGCCGCCAGTTCGGCTTCGCCGACATGCTCGATCGCCTGAACGCGGCGCTGCAAGGCGAAAACGCCGCCGCGCTGCGCAAGCGCATCACCGATCAGTATCCGGTGGCGATGGTCGACGAGTTCCAGGACACGGCACCGAACCAGTACCAGATTTTCAATCTGCTGTACCGCGTCGCGGACAACGATCCGGAGACGGGCCTGTTCCTGATCGGCGATCCGAAGCAGTCGATCTACGGCTTCCGCGGCGCCGACATCCACAGCTACCTGTCGGCGCGCAAGGCCACCACCGGGCGCCATTATCAGCTGGGCACCAACTACCGCTCCACCAAGCCGGTGGTGGACGCGGTCAACCATCTGTTCATGATCGCCGAGGGCGAGCCGGCGCAGGGCGGTTTCGGACGCGGCGCTTTCCGGTTCCGCGATCCCGGCACGCGCGTCAACCCGCTGCCGTTCGAGGCGGTCGGCGCCAAGGGCCGCAAGGAGCGCATGGTCAACGCCGACGGCGACGTGTCCGCGCTGGTGGTGGCGTGCAGCGCGGCGCAAGAGCTGAAAGCCGACAGCTATCGTGAATTCTTCGCCCATCACTGCGCCGAGGACATCGTCGCCAAGTTGAATGACGAACGCGCCGGCTTCGACGGCCCGGACGGATTCGAGCGGTTGAAACCGGCCGATATCGCGGTGCTGGTGCGCGACCGCAAAGAGGCGGCGGCGATACGCCGGGCGCTCCAGCGGCGCCAGGTCGCCAGCGTATATTTGTCCGACAAGGATTCGGTGACCGACAGCGACGAGGCGGCCGACGTGCTGCGCTGGCTGTCGGCGGTCGCCAATCCGCTCGACGGGGCGCTGGCGCGGGCGGCTTACGCAACGCGCACCGCCGGCCTGGAACTGGCGCAGCTGGCCTTGATGACCTCCGACGAACTGGCGTGGGAATCGCGCGTCGAGCAGTTGAAGGCGCTGCATATCGTCTGGCAGCGCCAGGGCGTGCTGGCGATGCTGCGGCGCTTCATCCACGAGCTGCAATTGCCGGCGGCCTTGTTGCGACAGCCGGGCGGCGAGCGGCGCCTGACCAATCTGCTGCATCTGGCCGAGCTGCTGCAATCGGCCAGTCGCCAGCTAGATGGCGAACAAGCGCTGATACGCTGGCTCGCCGAACAGATCGAAGGCGGCGAGGGCGCCGGGGACGAGCGTGTGCTGCGCCTGGAGAGCGATGCCGAATTGGTGAAGGTGGTCACGGTCCACAAGTCCAAGGGCCTCGAGTATCCGCTGGTGTACCTGCCGTTCGCGGTCACCGCGCGCAAGGTGGAGCGGCGCAACCGCAGCTTCTTCGAATTCAGCGACGACGAGGGCGTGCGCCAGATCGACATGGCATTGACCGAGACGGCGATGGAACTGGTCGAGCGCGCGCGCCTGCAAGAGGATTTGCGTCTGCTGTACGTGGCGCTGACGCGCGCGCGCCATTTCCTGTGGCTGGGGGTGACGGCGCTGGCCAGCCGCAAGGCCGGCGACAACACGCTGCACGAATCGGCGCTCGGCTACCTGCTGACCGGCGGCGAGGCGCTGCCGTCGGATCTGGTGATGGAGCGCTGGGCACACACCTGCAAAGGCTGCGCGTCGATCGATATCGTCAGCCTGGAGATGAACGCGCAGCAGCTCACGCGGTTGAGCCGTGTCGAGCACCGTCCGCCGTTGCTGGAACCGCAGCATTACACCGGACGCTTCGAGCGCGACTGGTCGGTCGGCAGTTTCAGTTCGCTGGCGCGCCGCACCGGACCGACCGGCATGATCGGCGCGATCGGCGTGAGCAATTACGCCGAAAACATGCCCGCCGCCCTGGTGCCGCGCGACGGCTCGCAGGCCACGCTGCTGGAAGACGGCGACTTGCCGGGCACCGCGCCGCCGGTGCGGGTCGAGGACGCGCCTTGGCATCGCTTCCCGCGCGGTTCGGTGCCCGGCAACTTCCTGCACGAGCAGCTCGAGTGGATGGGCGGGGAAGGTTTCGCCGTCGTCGATCAGGAGAATTTCGAGTCGCGGCTGACGCGCCGCATCGAGCGCGCCGGCTGGGGCAACCGGCTTGACGATGCGCTGGCGTGGCTGCGCGTGATCGCCAGCACGCCGCTGCCGTATGTGAACACGCCGCTTAGCGGCATCGACGCGCCGCTGCCGGAGATGGAGTTCTGGTTCCCGAGCGAGCGGCTCGACACCGGGGCGCTGGACCAGCTGTGCGTCGCGCATCTGCTGGACGGCGCCGCGCGGCCGTCGCTGCCCGAGCGCCAGCTGCACGGCATGCTGAAAGGCTTCGCCGATCTGGTGTTCGAACATGACGGAAAATTTTGGGTACTCGATTACAAGTCGAACGCGCTGGGCGCGGGGGACGCCGCCTACCACGAGCCGGCGCTGATCGCGGCGATGGCCGAGCATCGCTACGACATCCAGGGTGCCATCTATATGTTGGCGCTGCACCGGCTGCTGCAAAGCCGCCTCGGAGACCGCTACGATCCGCCCGAACAGCTGGGCGGGGCGGTGTTCTTGTTCCTGCGCGGGATCGCCAACACGCAAACGCGCGGCTGCTACTTTATCGCCCCGGATCCGGCGCTGCTGGACGGCCTGGATCAACTGCTGGGCTATGCCGGTCCTGCCCAAGACGAGGCACGCTATGGTTGATAAGGTTGATAAGGTTGAGAAGGGTCATAAGCGCGGTCGAATGAAGATGGCCGATTCGGCGCCGCTGTTCGCGCTGGTCGACGCGCTGACCGAGAGCGGCCATCTGCGACGTCTGAGCGGCGCCTTCGCGCGGTTCATCGCCTCCGTGGGCAGCAGTTCGCCGCAGTTGATGGCCGCCTGCGTGCTGTTGTCGGAGCTGGAAGGGCGCGGCCATAGCTGCCTGATGCTCGATGAACTGTCGGCCGATCCGGCCGGCTTGCTGGGCTGGACCGGCGACGAGTGGCGCCAACTGCGCGACACGGTCGGTGCATGGCCGAAGAATCCGGCCGGCTGGCGCGCGCTGTTGGCCGGCTGCGACCAGGTGTGGCCAGTGGGGGACCTGGATTTCCAGCAGCCGCTGGTCCTGGACGGCGAGCGCCTGTACCTGCGCCGCTATTGGCGGGACGAGACGATGGTCGCCAAGGCGGTGCGCAGCCGGGCGCTGGGCGGCGTGATCGCCATCGATGCCGAGGACGAAGTGGCCGGCGTGCGACGCTGGCTCGATATCCTATTCCCGCACGCGGTGCGTGGCGGCGGCGTGGATTGGCAAAAAGTGGCGTGTGCGGTGGCGATGCGGGGCCGGCTTGGCATCATCACCGGCGGGCCCGGCACCGGCAAAACCTACACCGTGGCCCGGCTGCTGGCGCTGTTGTTTGCCACCAGCGGCGGCCGCCAGTCCGATTTGCGCGTGGCCCTGGCGGCGCCGACCGGCAAGGCGGCGGCGCGGCTGAAACAATCGATCGACGTCGCCTTGGCCGGCCTGGACGAGCGTGTACGCGACGTGATGCCGGCGCGCGAACTGGGCGCGGCCCGCACGCTGCACAGTTTGCTTGGCGCGCGGCCCGATACGCGCGCGTTCCAGCATCACGCCGGCAACCAGCTCGATGTTGACGTGCTGATCGTCGACGAGGCATCGATGATTCATCTGGAAATGATGTCGGCCTTGCTCGCCGCGTTGCCGGCCAGCGCCACCTTGATCCTGCTCGGCGACAAGGACCAACTGGCGTCGGTCGAGGCCGGCGCGGTGTTGGGCGACCTGTGCCACAACGCCGAGGCTGGCGCCTACGGCGCGGAAACGTTGTCGTACGTGCTAGATAGCACCGGCCAGCAGCTGCCGGCCGGCTTCGCCGGCAATGGCGGTCCGATCGCCCAGCAAACGGTGATGCTGCGCGAAAGCCGGCGTTTTGGCGGCCCGATCGGCGCGCTGGCGCTGGCCGTCAACGCCGGTGACGCCGCCAGGGCGGTCGATGTGCTGCGCGCGAGCGACGAAAAAAAGGTGGCCTGGATCGATCCGGCGCAGCCCGCCGACTTGTTACAGCTGGCGCTGGCGGGCCGCGACGGCGCCGCCGGCGGTTACCAGAACTACCTCGCAATGATCGCGGCGGGCGCGCCGGCAGGCGAAGAGGTCGTACGACTTGCCTGGGTCAAATCGGTGCTCGGCTGTTTTGAAACCTTCCGCATTTTGTGCGCCGTGCGGGAAGGCGAGTGGGGCGTGACCGGCTTGAACGAGGTCATCGAGAAGAGATTGCAAGCCGCTGGCCTGCTGAAAAAAACCGGCGAATGGTATGTCGGCCGGCCGGTGATGGTGACGCGAAACGATTACGGCACTGGCGTTTTCAACGGCGACATCGGCCTGACATTGCCCGATCCCGCGCGTCCCGGCGCGCTGCGGGTGTACTTTTCCGAAGGTGAAAATGTCCGCAGCGTGCTGGCCACCCGGCTCAGAAACGTCGACACCGCGTTTGCAATGACAGTGCATAAATCACAAGGTTCCGAGTTCCGGCATACCGTGATGGTGCTGCCGAAAGACAGCGGCGGCATGCTGGCGCGCGAGCTGATTTACACCGGCATCACGCGCGCCCGCGACTACTTTACGTTACTCACGCCGAACGGCCAAGTCTTGCTGGACGCCATCGCCCAGCGCACGCAACGCGCCAGCGGCCTGCGCAGCCTGCTCG
>DASVTJ010000321.1:0-2095 GCA_036387635.1 Duganella sp. | reverse complement strand
CAGTGATTTGTCCAAATCGACGCCTTTGAAGCTCTCGTAGAACGCGCGCTTGGTGATGATGGTTTTCCAGCCGGGGACGACCTCGTAGGCCACGCCGTCCTTCACCGCTTTCTGGGCGGTCGGCTTGGACATGAAGTATTTATACATGTCGCCGCTGGGGGTGGACCACAGCACCATGCTGCGGAACCATTCGGGATGCTTGCTGCCGACCACCATGGCGGTGGCGCCGCCCAGGCTCCAGCCCAATACGCCGCTGTGCGCGATCTTGACGCCGGCCTGCTTCTGCAAAAAGGCGTAGGCGGCCTCGGTGTCGGCCACGCGGGTGTCGAGCGTCGATTCTATCTCGCTGCGCATGCGCGCGCCTTCGCCACGGAAGTTGATGCGCAGCGAGGCGACGCCCATCTGCGCAAGCCGCGCCGACATGCGTTTGCTCAGGTCACCGGCGCCGTTCATGTCGTCGGCGAAGCCGTGCAGCATCAGCACCGTGCGGCCGTCCCAGGCGCCATCGGGCGTGACCCATTCGCCGTTGACTTCCGGGGCGATCATTACCGGCATCGCTGCAGCGTGACCAAGCGGCGCCAGGGCTGTCGCGGCGCACAAGGCGAGCGCCCGCAAGGCGCGCTTGAATAACGACGGTGCGCCCGACGGAAACGGTGGCGCATCGAGCGGCGAGGACGGGTTGTTCATGTCAGCCTTTGGGGATGTCTTCGCCGCGCAGGAAGGCGGCGATGGTTGGGTTGATGGCGTCGCCGTGGGTGATCGGTCCCATATGGCCGCCGCGCGTTTGCAGCGCCACAGCGTTCGGCAGCGCGGCCGCCAGCTGCTCCGCCAGCAGCCGCGTGGAAGCGGGGCTGTGCTGGCCCGACATCACCAGCGCCGGCATGGTCAGCATGGCCAGTTCGGCCAGCGACACCGGTTCGCCCAGCAACGCCTGGAAGTCCAGCTTGACCTTGGCGATCTGCGCGATCATTTTCTCCTGCGCCGATGGCGGCGCGGCGTCGAAGGAACCTGGCCGGTTCCAGTAGTCGATGAAGATGCGCGTCGCGTCGCGGTCGTTGGCGCATGTGGTGATGCCGCCAACGACGGTGACGATTTCGGCGCGCGCCGCGTGCTGCTCCGGCAGCAGGTGGAAAGCCACCGGCTCGAACAGCGTGAGCGTGCGCACGCGCGCGGGCATGCGGCGCGCCAGGTGCAGCGCGGAGGCGCCGCCGAACGAGTGGCCGATCAGGTGGAACGGTTCGTCCGGCGCCAATTGTGTGGCGATGGCTTCGGCGATGGCGTCCGCTTCATGCGCGAGCGTGTGGGTGTATGCTTCGCCATGGCCCGCGCCGGCCGGGAAAGGGGCGCCGCCGTAGCCCTGCAAATCGAGCGCGATGCAGCGGAAATCGGGCGTGAGTTGTTCGACAAGTGTCGCCCACTGGGCCTTGGAACTCATGGAGCTGTGTAGCAGGACGATGGCCGGTTTCATTGTGGGCAGTGTAGAAAAACGAAGCGCAGATTATACCGGTTGGCGCTTGCGGCTTAAGGGCGGCGGGCCCGCATGTGCGCTACGGTGTTTGCTACGGGCAAATATATTTGTACGTCAGCGTACAGCAGAGAGCTTGGACCGGAGTAAAGTAGAGGGATGGATAATTCGAAAAAAGTCGCCGGTTTCGCCGGCATTGTCAGTGTGTTGTGGATGGGATTGACGGCGGCGGTTGCGGCCAATCAGAAACGGCTTCTGTTTAATCCTCTCGGCAGCCGCCGCGAGGTGCTCAAACCTTATAGCACCGGTCACCGCACGCGCCCCATCGTGGTCCGCGCCAAGGACGGCACGCGTTTGTCCGGCTGGCTGATGACGCCCCCGGTGGCCGGTCCGCATCCGGGCGTGGTCTATTTCGGCGGCCGCTCGGAGGAAGTGTCGTGGGTGGCGCGCGACGCCGGCAAGCTGTTTCCGGGCATGGCGGTGCTGGCGGTGAATTATCGCGGCTACGGCGATTCGCATGGCGATCCGGCCGAGGCTCACTTTGTCGAGGATGGCCGCATGCTGTTCGATTGGCTCAGCGAACGGCATCACGTCGATCCGGCGCGCATCGCCGTTGTCGGCCGCAGCCTC
>DASVTJ010000320.1:0-17052 GCA_036387635.1 Duganella sp. | reverse complement strand
CTGCATCCGATCACGCGGACCCGGCAGCGCATCGAGGCGATCTTCGGCTCGATGGGATTCGACGTCGCGGATGGCCCCGAAATCGAAACCGACTGGTACAGCTTCACGGCGCTGAACAACCCAGAGAACCACCCGGCGCGGTCGATGCAGGACACCTTCTACGTCGACGTCAGGGACGAGGAGGGGCGTCTGCTCAACCTGCGCCCGCACACGTCGCCGATGCAGATCCGCTACGCGCAGGCGCACGCGCGCCGCCACGCCGGCGCGGCGACGATGCCGGACGTCCGCGTCATCGCGCCCGGGCGCACTTACCGCGTCGACAGCGACGCCACGCACTCGCCGATGTTTCACCAGGTCGAAGGCCTGTGGATCGCCGAAAACATCAGCTTCGCCGACCTCAAGGGCGTGTACCTGAACTTCGTCAAGGCCTTCTTCGAGACCGACGACTTGCAGGTGCGTTTCCGTCCGTCGTATTTCCCGTTCACCGAACCGTCGGCCGAAATCGATATCGCCTTTGGCTCCGGACCGCTCAAGGGCCGCTGGCTGGAAATTTCCGGCTCGGGCCAGGTACATCCATCGGTGGTGCGCAACTTCGGCCTGGACCCGGAAAAGTACATCGGCTTTGCGTTCGGCTCCGGCCTCGAGCGCCTGACGATGTTGCGCTACGGCGTCAGCGACCTGCGCCTGTTCTACGAAGGCGACCTGCGCTTCCTGAAGCAGTTCAACTAACGCTTCAGCTCACGCGGTTCAGTACACCACGCGCGGTCGAGCGCGGCCTTGTAGCACTTGCAGCAAGGCATGCGCTCCCGCCGGACAATCTTTGAAGGCTTGATTATGCAATTCTCCGAAAAATGGCTCCGTACCATGGTCGATCCGAAGATGACTTCGGACGAGCTGGCCCATCTGTTGACGATGTCCGGCCTGGAAGTGGAAGAAGTGGAAGCCGTGGCGCCGCCGTTCTCCAACGTCGTTGTCGGCCTCGTGCGCGACATGGCCAAGCATCCGAACGCCGACCGCCTCAACGTCTGCCAGGTCGATGTCGGCACCGGCACCTTGCTCACCATCGTCTGCGGCGCGCCCAATGTGCGTCCGGGCCTGAAGGTCGTGTGCGCCAAGGCCGGGGCATTGCTGCCGCCCGGCGCCGACGGCAAGCCGTTCGAGATCAAGGTCGGCCAACTGCGCGGCGTCGAGTCGCAAGGCATGCTGTGCTCGGCCAAGGAACTGAAATTGTCGGAAGAGGGCAGCGGCCTGATGGAGCTGCCGGACGACGCCCCGGTCGGCCAGAACTTCCGCGATTACTACGCGTTGAACGATCTGAAGTTCACCATCAAGCTGACCCCGAACAAGGCGGACTGCCTGTCGGTGCTGGGCGTGGCGCGCGAAGTGTCGGCGCTGACCGGCGTGACGTTGCACGCGCCGCAGTTCCGCGCGGTTGCCGTCAACAGCGACGAAGTGCTGCCGGTCAAAATCTCGGCGCCGGACCTGTGCGGCCGTTTCTCGGGTCGCGTGATCCGTAACCTGAACGCCAAGGCCGCCACGCCGGACTGGATGAAGCAGCGCCTCGAGCGCAGCGGCCAGCGCTCGGTGTCGGCGCTGGTGGACATCTCCAACTACGTCATGCTGGAACTGGGCCGTCCGACCCACGTGTTCGATCTGGCCAAGATCCACGGCGGCCTCGACGTGCGCTGGGGCAAGGTCGGTGAAACGCTCAAGCTGTTGAACGGTAACACCGTCAACGTCGACGAATGGGTTGGCGTGATCGCCGACGAAAAGGAAATCGAATCGCTGGCCGGCATCATGGGCGGCGACGCTACCGCCGTCTCGCTCGAGACCGAGTCGATCTATCTGGAAGCGGCGTTCTGGTGGCCGAACGCCATCCAGGGCCGGGCCCGCAAGTACAACTTCTCGACCGACGCGGCGCACCGCTTCGAGCGCGGCGTCGATTACGCCACCACGGTCGAGCATATCGAGCGCATCACCGCGCTGCTGATCGAAATCTGCGGCACGCCGGCGACCAAGGTCGGTCCGGTCGATGACCAGATCGTCAACGTGCCGCAGCGCGAGCCGGTCAAAATGCGCACCGCGCGCGCGCAGAAAGTCATTGGCGTGGCGCTGGACGACAAGACCGTGGCCGACATCTTCACCCGCCTGGCGCTGCCGTTCACGCTTGAAGCGGGAGTGTTCGCGGTGACCGCGCCGAGCTACCGCTTCGACATCGAGATCGAGGAAGACTTGATCGAGGAAGTCGCGCGCGTCTACGGTTTCGAGAATATCCCGACCGTGGCGCCGGTGGCCGCCAACACGATGATCCTGGCGCCGGAAAACACCCGTTCGCTGTTCGCCGTGCGCCACCAGCTGGCCGACCTGGGTTTCCAGGAAGTGGTCAACATGAGCTTTGTCGAAGCGGCGTGGGAACGGGACTTCGGCGGCAACGCCGACCCGATCAAGCTGCAAAATCCGATCGCCAGCCAGATGAGCGTCATGCGTTCGACCCTGGTCGGCAGCCTGGTGGCCAACGTGCGCTACAACCTGAACCGCAAGACCAACCGCGTGCGCGTGTTCGAGATCGGCGCCATTTATCAGCGCGACGACAGCGTGCCGGACGGCCCGCTGACGGTGGCCGGCTACAACCAGCCGAAGCGCGTCGCCGCGATGGCCTACGGTACCGTGGCGGACGAGCAGTGGGGCCAGGCCAGCCGCGCAGTCGATTTCTTCGACCTGAAGGCGGACCTGGAGCATTTGTTCGCGCCGCTGCCGCTGCGGTTCGTCAAGGCGGAACATCCGGCGCTGCATCCGGGCCGCTCGGCGCACGTGCTGCTCGATGGCAAAGTCATCGGCTTCATCGGCGAGCTGCATCCGCGCTGGATGCAAAAGTATGAACTGCCGCAAGCACCGGTCGTGTTCGAGGTCGATGCCATTGCCACGCAGCAACGAGTCGTGCCAGAATACGCGGAAATTTCCAAGTTCCCGGGCGCGACGCGCGATCTCGCGGTGGTCGTCAAGCAAGACGTCGCGGCGCAAGATTTGCTGGATGCATTCCAGGGCGCGGTGCAAGCCAGCGCACAAGGAAAAATCGTGCAAGCCATTGTTTTATTTGATGAATATCGTGGAAAAGGTTTGGAGGCGGACGAAAAATCGCTTGCTTTCCGCTTTAGCTTACAAGATACTCAAAACACGCTGCAGGACGATGTTGTCGAAGCTATCATGGCGGCGGCAGGCGATGCGGCCAAGCAAAAACACGGCGCCCGTCTGCGCACCTGACGTGCCGGTAAAGCACTAACTAGTTGTCGGAACGCACGCGCATTTTCTTTTTTGATCACTTGGGAGTCCGGCAAGAGCCGGGCTCATTCGTTCTTTGATAAGGCAGGGCAGGAAAATTAATAACAACGACGTTGATTCCGCCGTACTCCAATCCGCATTGGCTGCTGATTTGCACCGCGCCATGCAGGTCGCCAAGGTACGCCAGGATGCAGAAAAAGATTTGCCCACACTGACCAAGGCGGAATTGGCCGAACTGCTGTTCGAACAGGTTGGTTTGAACAAACGCGAGGCCAAGGACATGGTCGAAACCTTCTTTGACGAGATCCGTAACGCGCTTGAGCGTGGCGAAGCGGTCAAGCTGTCGGGTTTCGGCAATTTTCAGCTGCGCGACAAGCCGCAGCGTCCCGGCCGCAATCCGAAAACCGGCGAGGAAATCCCGATCACGGCGCGCCGCGTGGTGACGTTCCATGCGAGCCAAAAGCTCAAGGGCATGGTCGAAGAGAGCAATCCGATGGCGCGCGCCGCCTGAGTGGGAGCTGAGAAGTGATGAACGATCGTCTCGCCAAGTCCGACCTGGTCGTGCTGCCGCCGATACCGGCCAAGCGCTACTTCACCATCGGTGAGGTCAGCGAATTGTGCGGCGTCAAGCCGCACGTGCTGCGCTATTGGGAGCAGGAATTTACCCAGCTCAAGCCCGTCAAACGGCGCGGCAACCGCCGCTATTATCAGCACCACGAAGTGCTGCTGATCCGCCGGATCCGGGAACTGCTGTACGAACAAGGCTTCACCATCAGTGGCGCGCGCAATAAACTGGACAGCCGTGCTGTCGATGGCGCGGCGGGGGAGTATGATGTCGATTCGGCGGTCAACGGCGAAGCACCGATAGCCGTTCCTGTTCCGTTGGACCGCGAAATGATACGCAGCGAGCTGCTTTCCATCCTCAGTCTGCTAAGGCAAAACTAGTGCGCGCACTGGTGCCGCAGCGAGCGGAAAAGCCTTGATTACTGATATACTTTCAATATTATTCATTTATCAGCGACGCTGATACACGGTGGCGTGAAGTCCGGCCGGCGCCAATGGGCGCGCGAGCCGGACAAGACGAGGGGAAACAATGATACGCGTTGCCATTTGTGACGACCATCAGATAGTAAGAGCAGGATTTAAACAGATTTTTTCGGCGTCGGACGATTTCGACGTGGTCGCGGAAGCCGGTACCGGGCGTGAAGCGCTCGACATTGCGCGCCGCGAAATTTGCGACGTGCTGCTGCTCGATATCGCCATGCCGGATCAAAGCGGCATTGATACCTTGCGCACCATCCGCCAGGGGCAACCCGATTTGCCGGTGCTGATCCTGTCCGGCTATCCGGCACAGCAGTACGCGCTGAACTTGTTCAAAATGGGCGCCAACGGCTATCTGAACAAAGAGTGCGAAGCCGATGAGCTGATCACCGCCGTGCGCACCGTGTATCAAGGCCGCCGCTATGTCAGCTCGACCGTCGGCGAACTGCTGGCGCAAAGCTTCGACCGTGATCCGAACACGGCGCTGCACACCGAGCTGTCCGACCGCGAGTTCCAGGTCTTCCTGCGGCTGGCGCGCGGCGCCACGGTGTCCGATATCGGCGTGGCCCTGTCGTTGAGCATCAAAACCGTCAGCACCTACCGCACCCGCATCATGGAAAAGATGGGGATGCAGTCGAACAGCGACTTGACGTATTACGCGATGAAAAACAACTTGCTCGATTAACAGCCTGCTTGCCGGCCTCGCCTGAGGCCGATTGCCGAATGGATACAGTTGCGCACTATTTAGGGGCGCAGCTGCTGCATCTATTTCCCTAACGGACTATAATTGGTCAGCTGGCCTGTTGCCTGACTGAATTTAACCCCCGCCGCGAAGGAAGTGGATGTATTTCACCGTCGAAACAGCGCCGCACCATCGGCTGCCGCTGTACAAGACTGTCTTGTGCGTGACCTGTGCATTGCTGCTGATCGTGAACGGCTTCAGCCTGTTCTACAATTTGCAGGCGCTACGTGGCGCCCAGGTGTTGCTGGGGCAAACCGCGCGCGTGGCCGACCGTCTGCAATACCTCAACGTCCTCGTGCTCGATGCTGAAAGCAGCATGCGCGGCTATTTCCTGTCCGGCAGCGATACCTATCTCGGTCCGACGCGCACCGCCCTGATCGACAGCGAAACCGAATTCAAAGAACTGCAAAAGCTACTGTCCGACAATCCCACCCAGCTCAAGAACCTGGCGCAGCTGCAATCGCTGGTGCGCCGCCGGCTCACGATGATGAGCCAGGCGATCGACGTCTTCCGCGAGGGCGGCCTGGACGAGATCGTCAAGATCGCCAAGATCAGCGACGGCCGCGGCAGCATGGACGAGATCCGCCTGCAGGTGGTCATCATGGAGCAGGAGCAGAACGAAACCATGGTCGCGCGCAGCGCCATGTTCTATCAGGAATACCAGAAGGCGGTGCTGCTGGGCATGAGCATCAACGCCGTCGCGATCGTCGTGCTGATCATGTTCTACCAGATGGTGCGGCGAAGCTTCGCCAACCGGGCGCAGGTGGAGCACCAGCTACAGGCGGCCAATGAAACGCTCGAATCGCAGGTCGAGCAACGCACCGAGCAGCTATCGGTGCTGTCGCGTCACCTGATCAGTATCAGCGAAGAGGAAAAGGTGAGGCTATCGCGCGAGCTGCACGATGAGATGGGTGCCTTCCTGACCTCGATCAGCATGGACATCGCCGCCGTCACGCATCAGTTGCAGAAGAACGAGCCGGAGATGGCCGCCCAGCTCAAGCGCGCGCGCGGCACGTTGATGGAAGTGGTCGAGATGAAGCGCCGGATCGTCGAGAATTTGCGTCCCAGCCTGCTGGATAACCTAGGCCTGTGCGCCGCCATCGAAAGTTACTGCGAGGAGTTCAGCCGCATGGCGCAGTTGCGCTGCGATTGCGACGTCGCCGCCGACATCGAGGAAGTCTGCCGCGATTCCGGCGACCTGTCGATCGCCCTGTTCCGCATCGTGCAGGAATCGCTGACCAATATCCGCAAATATGCCAAGGCCAGCCGTGTGACGGTGACCTTGAACTGCAATCAGGACGGGTTGGTGCTCAGGATTATCGATGATGGTATCGGTATCGAGGCCAATAACATCGTAAAGCCGATGTCGCATGGACTGCTGGGGATGCGCGAACGCGCGTTGCTGTTGGGTGGAACGATGACGATCCGTCGCGGCCGCAACGATGCGGGGACCTGCATCGAGGTGGCGATTCCGCTGCGCGATCGGGAAAAGCGCGGTGGCCTGGACAGTATGGCGGACGAGGCGCCGGCGTATGATCGCCGCATGCCCCGGCCCCCGTTGGAGGTTGCCGCAGCGCGCGAGCCGTTACCGACGCTGCCCGCTGCCGTCCTCGAAGTGCTTAGCAGCGCGCGACATCGACCAGTAAACGATCGTATTCGGTCTTAGCAACCTTGTAGCACTCGCCGGCATAGGCTTCCAGGCCGGAGCGGTCATTGACGGTGATATTGCCGCGACGGTAGGTGATCAGGCCGTCTTCCTGCAACTTGCCGGCGGCGGCGGTGATGCTTTCGCGGCGCACGCCCAGCATGATCGAAATCATTTCCTGCGTTACCTTCAGCTCGTTCGAAGGCGAACGGTCCAGGCGGTCCAGCAGCCAGCGGCACAGTTTCTGTTCGATCGAGCTGTGGCGCCCGCCCACGGCGTTTTGCGCCATCTGTGCGAACAGCGCGGTGTTATAGCGCATCAGCAGCGCCGGCAGGGTGCCGCCCTGGTTGAAGGCGTCGCGCAGGTGCTGAGCCTTCATCCGGTAGCCGTAACCGACCGCCTGCACGACGGCGCTGCACATGGCGCGCTCACCGGCGAACAGCGACACGCCAACGACGCCTTCATGGCCGACGACGGCGATTTCGGTGGTGGCGCCATCTTCCATTACGTACAGCAGCGAAACGATCGCGGTTGTCGGGAAATACACGTAGTCCAGCGCGCCGCCAAATTCGAACAACTCTTTGCCGAAAGGTAGAGTGACCAGTTCCAGATGATCGAACAGCGATTCCAGCACCTCGCGTGGCAGGGCGGCCAGCAGTTCATTCTGTTGGGTGCCGCTATAGCTGACAACAGGCCGCGACGCAACCGTGAACTCTTTCGAATCGACCGTCATACCGCTGGCCACGGTGGATTTTTGGGTTGCGCTAACTCGGGTGCTGGTCATATTTTCCTCACTAAAACTCAGGCTATACAAATCATGTTCTCTACAGCAAACGTGATCTAACGTGTAGGTAGCACTTTAGGCGGAATGTTAGATTGCGAACATAAGAGGAGCAGACGCACAAATGTAGGCTTGCAACATGGGGGTATGTAGTCCTGTTCCTACAGAAACATTCTCTTTCTCGCAAACATCCGTCTGTAAGACACAATTTTTCCTTGAAGGGCGCACGATACGGCCGGGGCTGTTCACCGCGATCCCCGGTCGGCTTCAAACTGTTGTTTGTCGGCGCTTTGGCGGAATTTCTTCAAGGCAATGCAAGCTGGCACGGGTATACTAGTTCCAGGCGATAACATACCGGGAGCTGGCCATGAGGAGACGTATTCAACACGGCTTCACGCTGATCGAGGTGATGGTGACCGTGGCCATCGTCGGCATCCTACTCGCCGTGGCGGTGCCGGCCTATGGCGATTATGTGATCCGCAGCCGCCTGAGCGAAGCGTTCACCTCGCTGGGCGCCGCCCAGCCGGCCGCTGAGCAGTTCTGGTCGAACAACCGCACCTACGTCGGTTTCGGCGCCTCCGCCACGTTCCCTTCCAGCACGCCCAACTTCAGCTACGCGCTGAGCGGAGAGACGGCCTCGACATATACCGTCACCGCGACCGGCACTGGCAAAATGGCCGGCTTCGTCTATACCATCGATCAAAACGGCGGCCACGCCACTGCCGGCAGCGCGCCCGGGTGGGGCGTCAGCGCCACATGCTGGGTCGACCACAAAGGTGGCGCATGTTCCAACTGACGCATCCGTCCGTGCGCCGCCAGCGTGGACTCACGCTTATTGAGCTGCTGGTGACGATCACTATTTTCGGCATCATGCTGGCGATCGGCATCCCCAACGCCAGTCGCTGGCTGCTGGCCAATCGCGCGCGCAGCGCCAGCGAGTTCTACGCCGACGGCTTCAGCCTGGCGCGCCGCCAGGCCGTGGCCCACAACGGCTTCAGCCGCATTTCGCTCACGCCCAACGTCAATACCGGCCAGATGGATTGGCAGGTCGATCTCTGCTTCGTCACCCAGGCCGCGCAGTGCACCGCCGCGCAAGGGGCGTGGTCCACCACCGCCGCGCCATCCGCCGCCGATCCGGAGGGCGAGGCCGGCTGGAAGTCGGTGTTCCGCGCCGCCGACGCGCTGCCGCCTTCGGAGATTTTGCGGCCGACCACGCTGCCCGAAGGCAGCAGCCAAGTCTATTACACGCCGCTGGGCTGGGTCGATCCGCTGTTCGGCAACCGCCTCGCCAGTTTGCGCCTCGATCCGGCGCAGGCGTACGCCAGCGATGTGCCCACGGTGGCGCTGGTGGTCACCTTGGCCGGCATGGCCACCAAGTGCGATCCGACGTTGCCCGATGCCGATAACCGGGCCTGTCCGCCATGAAACGCGTCACGCTCCCATTGCCGCGCCGACGCCAGCGCGGCATCGCGCTGTTGGAGGCGATGCTGGCCATCGTGATTTTGGGCATCGGCCTGCTGGGCACGATCGGCTTGCAGGCCCGTGCCTACTCGGCGCTGTCCGACGCCGGCATGCGCGCCGAGGCCACCATGGCCGGCGAGAAGCTGCTCGGCGTAATGACCGCCGACGCCGCCAATCTGGCCGGCTACAACCTGGCGGCCGGCGCCAATCCCGGCGCGGCCATCGCACCCTGGCTGGCCGAGACGCGCACGGCGATTCCCGGCGCCGTGGTCTCGGTCAACGTGGTGCGGCAAACGGTGCAGACCCAGGTCGATATCGCCATCCGCTGGCAACGCAAAGCCAACACCGCGCAGAACCAGCATCTGGTGACCTCCTATATCGCGAATTGATATGTGCGCCGATCCCTCCCGCATCTCATCCCGGCGCCGCAAGCGAGGCTTTTCGCTGGTCGAGCTGATGGTCAGCATCGCGATCGGCATGCTGGCGCTGGTGTTCGCCACGCGGCTGGTCGTCAGCGGGGAGCAGAACAAGGACGCCGCCGTCGGCGGCTCCGACTCCATGCAAAACGGCATGCTGGCGCTGTTCTCGCTCAGCGGCGATGCGGCCGATGCCGGCTGGGGCTTGAACGATACGATGCTGTCCGGATGCGACACCGTGTTCTCCGACGCCAACGGCTATCAGTTGGCGGTCGAGCGGCGCGGCGGCGCCGACATCACGCCGCTCGCCCCGGTGGTGATCCAGTCCAATGGCGCCAATCCGGATGTGGTGTCGTTCTACAGCGGCACGTCGCAAAGCGCCATCGGTTCCACCAAGCTGGTGACCAGCTACATCCCCGGCGAAAGCACGCTCACCGTCGACAGCCGCACGCCCTACGATTTCAATATCGGCGACGTGCTGGTGGTCGCGCCGATGACTCCCGGCGCCCGGTGCACGCTGTTCCAGTTGTCGGGCTTCGGCATCGGCGTCAACAGCAACCAGTTGCAGGTCGCCAGCGGCGCGGCGTTTCCATTCAACCCGCAGCCCGGCCTGGCCACGCCGTATCAGCTGAACGTCAACTATATCTACAACCTCGGTAGCGCCGCGCGCCTGCATTTCCACACTTGGTCGGTGCGCAACGGCATATTGCTGCTGCGCGCGACCGACATGCCGGGCTCGGCCCAGCAGGGCGCGTCGGTGGTCGACAATGTGGTGTCGCTGAAAGCGCAGTACGGCTTCGACAACCGCGCCCTGCCGGAATACGATCCGAATACCCCCGGCAATAGCACGGTGCCGGTGTCGGCCGCCAGCGGCATGCAAATCGGCGTGTGGAGCTCGACGATGATCGATGCCGACAACGACGGCGTCATCGGCAGCGCCGGCGACTATCAGCGCATCGGCTCGGTGCGCCTGGCGGTGGTGGCACGCAGCAAAAGCGCCGAGAAGCCCGACGCCGCGGGCCAGTGCCGCGCCACCACCGTGCAGCCGACCGTGTTCGCCAGCGCCGCGCCGGCCACGGTGGCGGCGTCGCCGGTGCAGGTGAATGTGGCCGTGGCCGGCGACACGCTCGATTGGAAGTGCTATCGCTACCGCGTCTTCGAGACGATCGTGCCGATTCGTAACGCGCAATGGAGGCCGTGATGGGAATACCCGTATCTTCGGCCCGGCCGGCCGGCCAAGGCCAAGGTCAGGTATGGCGCCGACGCAGCCAGCGCGGCATTGCCTTGCCCGTGATGCTGATCATGTTGACGGTGATGCTGGTCAGCAGCATCTATATGCTCAAGTCGAGCACGTCGACCACGATGACCACCGCCAACCTGGCCTACGACGCGGCCTTGAGCAAGTCGGCCGATGCCGGCCTGCACGCCGGTTTCGCCTACCTGCGCTCGGTGGTGAACCGGTCCGATTTGCTGGTCAACCAGCCGGCGCAAGGCTACGTCGCGACGTTGACGCCAACCTGGACCGTCAGCACGGAGGCATTCTGGATCGGCGCCGTCACGCTGGCGCCCAATCCCGCCGGCGACCGGGTGCAGTACGTGATCCACCGCATGTGTACTTTTCCCGGCGCCTACAACAGCAACAACAACAGTTGCCGGACCACGTCGGCGCGGCCCAACAGCAAGGCGCCACAACCGTACGGCACCTCGCTCGGACTGGGCGGCCCGAAGTTTTTACAGCAGCCGCAGCTACATTATGTGGTGACGGCGCGCATCAACGGCGCGCGCGGCGGCAATGTGGTGACGCAAGCGGTGGTGTTGAAAGGGCCGTGAGGCCGCCGATGACAGCAAGGGAAATGGAATCATCATGAACAAGCTCTTTTCGATCCGGGCACTCATCGGCGGCGCGGCCAGGTTGCGGGCGGCCGAGACGATGGCGCTGGCGCTGGCGTTCCTGCTGGCGCCGTTGCCGGCCGGCGCGGCCCCGACCCAGATCGCCCAGGTGCCGTTGCTCAACATCACCGGCACCGGCACCGTCAAGCCCAATCTGATGCTGCTGTTCGATAACTCCGGTTCGATGGAGCAGACCTACACGCCCGACTACGTCAACGACAGCCTGTGCCGCAGCGGCTCCAGCCTGCAAGCCGGCACCACCGCGTGCGCCGTCGGCCACCCGCCGTTCATGAGTCCCGACTTCAACAAGCAGTACTACAACCCGAAGATCCGCTACGCCGTGCCGATCAAGGCCGACGGCAGCTTTTACCCCGAGCAGACGGCTGCCAACACCGGCAACTGGACCTCGGTCAGCGGCGACGGCTTCGGCGCCAGCAAGCGCGACCTGGCGGGCAACAGCGTCACCAACAATATCAATCTGGTGGGCGGCTTCCCGGACCTGCGCTGGTGTTCCGACGGCGTGTGCCAATCCAACACGTCGAGCTACACCTATCCAGACGCCACCTACCAAACCGCCAGCGCCGTCGCCACCGGCCCGTACTACTACACCATCGGCGTCGGCCAATTCTGCACCGACGAGACGATGAAGGTGTGCCAATCGACCTCGGTCGGAGCGACGGCGCCGGCCGGCTACCCGGTGCCGGTCAAGGTGCGCTGGTGCAGCGACCGGTTGCTGACGCAGTGCCAGGGCAAACGGGTGGGGGCGTTCGTCTATCCCAGCTATTCGGCGCCTGCCGGTTCTGTGGCCGCCTACGGCACGATCGCGATCGGCGCCTCGGCGACGGCGACGTCGATGACCATCGCCAGCGTCACCTTGACCGATGCCGGCAACGTGCAGACCACCATCACCAACGGCGCCATCACGGCCGCCACGGGCACCAACAGCCTGATCAAGCAGCAGGCCCTGGCCAGCGCCTTGGCCGCCAACATCATCGCCACTGCCAACAGCAACTCGCAAAAGCAAATGTACGCCTGCGTGCGCACGCCCACCAGCCAGTCGAACGTGCCCGCTTGCAGCGTGTTCGGCATCTCGCTGGCGGCCGACAACATCGTCGCCGTCGTCCCGGTGGCGTGCAGCGGCACGCCCAAAAGCTTGGGAAACTGCGTCACCATCAGCGACAACACCCGCTCCGGCTGGGGCCTGACGGTCAGCGCGCCACAAGTGGTGGTGAGCGCGATGGTGCCGGCCAAGTCGGTGATCACCTTCACCGGCTCGGGCAACACCTCCAGCAGCCAGGACGCCATCCTCCGCAGCCTGGCGCTGGGCACGACAACCCTGATCGGCGGTTCCAGCGGCAGCAACCCGGCCTATCTGAATATGGGCCGCAACCGCAGCCAAAGTTACGTGGCCGGCGCGCTGGTCAACCGCATCGGCACGGCCGGCACGATACGCGCCTATGTGGGCGGCAGTTCGCTATGCCCGAGCCTGACCAATGTCAGCGTCTGCCTGCTCGATTACGGCGCCACGTCCAACAGCGCCGCGATCAGCAATTTCACGATGGACAACCAGGGTGGCGTCGGCTGGACGCGCGGCCAGACCAGCGGTTACGCCGCCGCCGTCAACGACGGCGTGCCGACATCGACGGCCGCCATTTCGGCCGGATCAAGCGCGCCCAATCCCTTCGTGCGTGTAAATATCGTCAGCGGCCGCACCTACCCGAAAAGCGAAGACCGCACCGATTGCGCCGGCGCCACCGCCTGCACCTACGGCGAAGAGATGACCAACTTCGCCAACTGGTACGTGTATTACAAAAGCCGCCTGCAAATGATGAAGACATCGGTCGGCATCGCGTTCTCCGCCATCACCGGCAACTACAAGGTCGGCTACGTGAAATTGTCGAATGCCGGCGCCGGGCTGGCGATCGATCAAAAGCCGGCCGACTTCACCGGCAACGCGCGAAGCGCCTGGTACGACAATCTATACAACACCACCACGTCCGGTTCGACGCCGATCCGCACCGCGATGGACAACACCGGCCGCATGTTCGCCAACCTGGCGCCTTATAACTACGGTGCCGGCCAGGAGGTGGTGCAGTATCCCTGCCAGCAGAACTTCCTGATCCTGACCACCGACGGCTACTGGAACGGCAGCAGCACCGCCAATGTGGCCAACAACGACAACGTCGAAAACCCGGCGCGTTTCTGCAACCAGGCGCGCGGCTGCGTCGACGGCCGCGCCCAGGGGCAGCCGTCGATCTCGGACGTGGCGCTGCACTGGTATAACGGCGGCTCCAGCACCACGACCGTGTCGCTGCGGCCGGCGCTGGAACCGGACATGACGCGTCCCGGCTCGGTGCCGGCCGCCAGCGGCGAGAATACCCACCTGCACATGAACACCTATACGCTGGGCCTGGGCGTGGACGGCGTGATGACCTATGAACCCAACTACGACACCGCGCCCAGGACCGGCGGCGACTTCTACAACCTGATCACCGGCGCCACCACCGGTTGCCCATGGAACGCCAACGGTCCCTACGTCTGGCCCGATCCGGCCACCGGCAGCACCGCCAACACGGTGCAGGAGCGGGTCGACGATTTGTGGCACGCCGCGATCAACGGCCATGGCAAGTACTTCAGCGCGCAAGAGCCGAAGGACGTCGTCAGCGGCTTGAGCGAGGCGCTGTCGAACATGCAGGTGCGCACCGGCGCCGCCGCTGCCGCCGCCACCTCGACGCCGAACATCACGCGCACCGACAACGACATCTTCTCCGACACCTTCACCACCGTGAAGTGGTACGGCGAGCTGACCGACCAGAAGATCGACATCACCGACGGCAGCGTCAACACCGTGCCGGTATGGACCACCAGCGACACCCTGGGCAAGCGCGTGGGCGGCAACGCCGACAGCCGCCGCATCTACATGATGAATCCGGCCGGCTCGGCCGGCGGCGACCTGCTGGAATTCAGATTCGCCAACATGAGCGGCATCACCGCCGGCTGGTTCGGTAACAAGTGCGCGACGCTGTCGCAGTGCACGTTGCTGTCGGCGGCCGACAAGGCCATCGTCAACGACGGCAATAATCTGGTCAACTGGCTGCGCGGCCAGCAGCAGCACGCCGACGACAACCTGTTCCGCGCCTACACGCTGACGTCCAACACGCCGGCCGGCGCCACCGGGCCGGTGCCGATCGTCTTGGGCGACATCGCCTCGTCCAAACCGGCCTTTGTGCGGGCGCCGCTGGGCGAGTACCCGGACCCCGCCTATGACCTGTTCAAGGATAAATACGGCAGCGCCGACAGTCCGTCGTACCGCAGCGGCGCCGTCTTCACCGCCGCCAACGACGGCATGCTGCACGCTTTCCACGCCGCCACCGGCGATGAGTTGTGGGCCTATGTGCCGCGCATTACGATGCGAAAGCTGCCCGCGCTGGCCAGCACCACCTACGGCACCAACCACCAGTACACCACCGACGGCTCGCCCGAGGTGGCCGACGTCAAGGTCGATACGCCTTCCGGCAGGCAGTGGAAGACCATTCTGGTGGCGGGCCTGAACGGGGGAGGGCGCGGCTACTACGCGCTCGACATCACCGACACCAACAGCGCGCCCAAGCAGCTGTGGGAGTTCTGCGCCGATGCCGCCGTGTGCGCGTTGAACGATCCCGATCTGGGGCTTACCTTCGGCAATCCGCAGTTCGGCACGCTGGCCGACGGCAGGTGGGTGGTGTTCCTGACCTCCGGGTACAACAACATCCCCGGCAGCGACGGCGTCGGCACCGGCGACGGCAAGGGTTATTTATACGTATTGGACGCCTACACCGGGCAGCTGTTGAAAAAAGTCGGCACCAATTCCGGCGATCCCACCACGCCATCGGGCCTGGCCAAGATCACCGCCATTTCCGACGATCCGACCGCCGATCCGCGCGCCACGTACATCTACGGCGGCGACAACCAGGGCCAGATGTGGCGCTTCGACCTGACCGCCGCATCGGGCGTGGTGTCGGTCCTCAAAATGGGCGACGCGGGACCGGACAAGCCGATCACCACCCGTCCCGACGTGACGATGTGCGGCGTGCCGACCACCGTCACCACCGGCGGCGTGGCCACCACCAGCGTGCAGGGCACGCGCGTGGTGTTGTACGGCACCGGGCGCCTGCTCGACATCCCCGACACGTCCAGCACCGCGATCCAGAGCCTGTATGTGCTCAAGGACAGCGGCGCGACGATCGCCAATGTGCGTGGCGCGTCGATGGTGCAGCAAACCTTGAGCGTGCTCGGCTCCAGCAGCAACAGTAATAGCTTCGCCATCACCAACAACGCGGTCGACCTGGCGCAGCGCGACGGCTGGTTCTTCGACTGGTCGCTGGTGGCCGGCGAGCGCATGAACCTGGACCCGCAAATCGTCAGCGGCGTGGCCAACGTGGTGACAAATCTGCCGACGTCCTCGTCGTCCTGCTCGGTGGGTGGCTCCAGCAATCTGTATCAGGTCAACGTGTGCAACGGCCACGCGATCGGCACGCGGCCGGCGGGCATCACGTTGTCGAACACGTCTGCGGCGGTCGGTTTCATCATCGTGCGGCTGCCGAACGGGCAGCTCAAACTGATCACGACGCTGGCCGACGGCCGCAAAGTCAACAACGACGGCCAGGAGGAAGCTGCCGCCGAAGCGCACCGGGTGGGCTGGCGGCGGGTAAAAGGGGAGTGACGCGCGAGTGAAAGCGGAGATTCGGCCGAAGGTTGAATCTATGCCGCCTGTTTGCAACCGTACGGCTTCAATACCCGCTCGGTCGCCGCTGGATTATTCGTGAGCTTTGCCAATGGCCTGACAGGGCGCCTGACAAATTCTCCACCACAGTTTGGACATTTATCTTTCAAAACTCCTGCAACGCAATCTGAACAGAAGGTGCATTCGAAGGAGCATATTCGTGCCTCGGTCGATTCTGGTGGCAGATCCTTATCACAGCATTCGCAGTTGGGACGCAATTGAAGCATTTTTTCCTCGTTTATAGAAGGGGATTCGCTGTGGCTGTGTGAAGGAAAATGTACTACGACTTCGGAAACTTGAAAGCGGTGACCTCAATCTCGATCTTCATGCGGGGGTCGGCGAGACCTGCGCAGATCATCATCGCGGCGGGTCGAACTGAACCAAAATATTTGCGGAGAACAGGCCAGCATTGTTCGAATTCGGCGCCATTTGGCAGAACGTAGGTGACGCGCACGACGTCTTGCAGACTGGAGTCGGCCTGCTGTAGCGCCGATTCTATGTTTTTGAAACACTGCTCTGTCTGCGTGAGCAAGTCTTCCGATATCGACATCGTACTGTAATCAAAGCCGGTGGTTCCGGATACAAATACCCAGTCGCCTGCGACGACGGCGCGCGAGTAGCCGATTTGCTCTTCGAAACTTGAACCAGAGCCGATGCATATTTTTTTCATTTGTCTGCCCATTTTGAGAGTTCGTCTAAAGCTGGAGCCTGATCTTACATGAGGCACGCTTGCCAAAATGACAGTCATGGCTGAATACCTGCCAATGTGGAGCGATCCGTTATGCTCATCCCTCCTGCTGCCCGACGTGACGCGTTTTTCTGGTGCGAACGAACCTGCGGCGGGGCGGCGGCGCCCGGCGGGTCGTGAAACAATTCACACGGCAGAGCCAAGTATCGGTAAAATCGAGGGTTTTGCAGAACCGCCTTAGATCGCGAACAAATGGTCAACGATATCGACACCGCAATACCCGACAATAACGACGACGCCGCCCCGGTGGTCAACGCCAAAACGCCGGCGCTGATCGCGCGCGAAGT
>DASVTJ010000319.1:0-15120 GCA_036387635.1 Duganella sp. | reverse complement strand
GCAAATCCTGCAAACCCTTGTAAGCTTGCAAATCGTCGGAGATGCCGGCCAGCAGGGCGCGCATCGCGTCCTGGCGCGGCAGCGCGGCGACGTTGCCGCTGGCGTGCACGCCGGCAGCGCTCGTGGCGGCAACCGCGCCGGTGGACGCGGCCTTGACCGGCTGCTTCACGCGTCGCTTCCGTGGAAGCGCTGGATCAGGCCTGCGAGCTTGGCCGGATCGAACGGTAGCTCGCCCTTGGCCAGCGCGTCGCGCAGCATGTCGATCTTTTCCTGATCGATTTCGGGCATGTCGCGCATTGCCTGCAGAGCAGGTTGCATGACGGCCGATTGCAGCGGCGCGGCGGCCGGCGCCGGCGCTGCCGCCTCGCCGGCGTCGACCGGGGCGCTGTCGGCCACGCGTTGGACGGTCATGCCGTCGGGGGTGGATGTTGTCACTCGCATACGTGTGCCTCTGGTTGACTTGGTTTCCATACGATATCTTATTCTGTGCTTTCGCGGCGCGGCTGGCGCGGCGGCGGGGTGGCGGCCGGGCGGCCGGCGCCCAGCGAGTCGCGCAGCTTTTCCAGCAGGCCACGGTTGGGCAGGGCGGTGTCGCTGTCCTCGGTCAGCGGGGTCGAGTTGTCCGGCATGCCGAACATGGCGGCGATGGTCTTGGCCTGGGCCGTGGTCAAAATCAACAGTTCGATACGACGGTTTAGGCCGGCGTCGGCGCGCTTCATGTCGAGCGGCGCGCGGTCGGCCATGCCCACCACCTGCAGCACCGATTCCGGATTCATGGTGCCGGCCAGCAGCTGGGCGCGGGCCGACATGGCGCGGTTCGACGACAAGGTCCAGTTCGAGAAGGCGGCGTAGCTGGTGTCGGCGTATTGCAGCGAGTCGGTGTGGCCGACGATCAGCATCTGGTTTTCCATCTTCTTGAACAACGGCCCCATCTTGCGCAGCAGCGAGCGGAACTTGTCGGTCGGCACCGCGCTGCCGCGCACGAACATGCCCTGGCGGTCGGTGTCGTGCAACATCACGCGCAAGCCGTACGGCGTGATGATCGATTCGAGGTTGGCCGTCAGGCCGAAATCGGCGCTCATCTTGGTCAGCGCCTTCGACAGCGCGGCCAGGTCGGCCGGCGACTCGTACTTGACCTTGGCGGTGTTGATGACCGGCTCCGGGTCCGGCTCGCCCTGGGCGTTTTTCTTTTCGCCCGGCTCGTCGCTGGTGCCGAAGTGCGGCATCGGATAGCGGTCGATCAGGCTGCCGCGCGGGCCGCCGACCTGCTGCGGCATGACGCCCTTGCCCTGGTCGGTCTTGGCGCCGTCGGCCTCGGTGAGGATTTGCTCGAGCGACTCGGTGTTGCGCGCCGCCATCAGCCACAGCACGAGGAACAGGCACATCAACGCCAGACAGAAGTCGGCGAACGCTACTTTCCAGGCGCCGCCGTGGTCGTCGTGTTTGTGCTTGCCGCCACCGCGCTTGACGATGGTCTGGTCATGCCCCTTGTCATGCGGCTTTAGCACCACGGCCTCCCTTGGCGTTGTCGGCCGGTTCGCTGTCGCGGCCCTCGAGGTCGTTGATCCAGCGCTCCAACTGGGCGAAGCTTGGCTTGATGTTGAGCGGCACCAGGCGGCGCCCGGAGTCGATCGCCAGCAGCGCCGGCTTGCCGGCCACGTGCGTTACCAGCACCACCTTGACCGTTTCCTTGTTCGACGCTTCCTGGTTGACCAGTTGTTTCATCATGTTGCACAGCGGGTCGATCAAGCCGTAGCACAGGAAAATACCGATGAAGGTGCCGACCATGGCCGCGCCGACGTTCTCGGCGATCTCGCCGGAGGTGGCGCCCTGGCTGACGGTGCTCATGGTGATCACAATGCCGAGCACGGCGGCCAGAATGCCGAAGCCGGGCATGGCTTCGCCGATCTTGCCCAGCGACTTGGCCGGTTGCTCGAGTTCGGTGTGCAGCGCTTCCAGTTCCTGGTCCAGCACGCCTTCGAGTTCGTGGGCGTTGATTTTGCCCATGGCCATCAGGCGGAAATTGTCGACGATGAAGGCGAGCAGTTTCGGTTCTTCCAGCACGCGCGGGTAGCGCTGGAACAGCGGGCTGTCCTTGGGCGCCTCGACGTGGGCGTCAAGCGCCTTGAGGCCGCCGGCCGCCAGTTGCAGCAGCTCGTACATCAGCAACAGCAATTGGCGCTGGAATTCCGAGTCGTATTTCTTGCGGATCAAAATCTTTTTGATCTGCGTGCCCAGTTCCTTGAGCACGTGGGTCGGGTTGCCGAGCACCAGCGCGCCGAGGCCGGCGCCGCCGATGACGACCAGCTCGATCGGGTGCCAGATCTGGTGGAAGGTTCCGCCCATCAGGGCGAAGCCGCCGAAGACGCTGCCTAGAACGATGAGGATGCCGACTATTTGCTGCATGATGATTCGCCTTTCCGCGTCATTTACTTATTTTCTTGCCGCCCGTCCTGAAATGTTCAGGCTTGCAGTACGGCTTTCATCTTGCCCAGCGCCGCCTTGTTGAGTTGACAGACGCGGGCGTCGGTCAGGTCTAGCACGGCGGCGATTTCCTTGTAGCTGAGCTCAAACTCGTAATACATTTGCACCACCCGCTGTTCGCGCTCGTCGAGCCCGCGCAACGCCTGCTCCAGGCTGCGGCGCACCATCAACTGGTCCTCCGGGCTTGGCGCGCTTTCGTTGCTGACGCTGTCCTGCAAAATCTCGTCGAAACTGGAGATCAGCTCGGCGTTCTCGTCGAGCTGATAAGCCTGGTAAGCCTCCGGCGTCAGCGCCAGGCCGGTCATGATTTCCTGCTCGTTCGGCTCGCGGCCGAGCTTGCGGGTGAGGGCGCGCACGCCGTCGCGCAGCTTGTGGCTTTGCTGGCGCACCGCCCGCGGTCGCCAATCCTGGCGGCGCAGCTCGTCGAGGATGGCGCCCCGGATGCGCAGGCTGGCGTAGGTGCCGAAAGCGCCGTCCGGTTCGCCATAGCGGCGCAGCGCCTCGAGCAGGCCCATCAAGCCGATCTGTTCCATGTCGTCGCGGTCGATGGCACCGGCGATCTGCGAGTTGAGCTGGCGCACGATGCGCTTGACCAGCGGCGCATAGGCGAGCAGATATTTTTGCTCGTCGGCGGCACTGTGCATGACCGGCGCCTTGCCGTTCCCACTGTAGCCTTCGGCATAGGCGTCCGCGTACTGCTCTGTGTAGGCCATCCCCGCTCCGCTCGTGTTCGTGCCCGGCTTACTCAATGATGAGCTTGCCGATCATGACTTCGGAAAATGGTTTTTCCCTGCCGTCATTTTCGTACGTGTCGTCGAACGCCTTGTTCAGCTCGTTGGCGAACTGGTCGATCGTCATCATTTGCGCGGTGGCCATCGGCAAGTTCGACAAGGTGCGCACGGCAACGCTGCGCAGCATCGGCAAATGCTCCTTGGCTTCCTTTTCCTGCTTGGCGTTGGTGGTGATCACCAGGTCGGCCGACATATAGTGGGCCGAGGTGTCGGTGGGCACCCGTTTGAGCATGATGATGACCTTGTCGACCGTCAGGTATTTCGGCGGCGTCTCGTCTTTTTTCTCTTCCTTCTTGGCCGTTTTTTTGGCTTTGCCGCCCTTGGCGTCCTTGCCGTCGTGGGCCTCGGCGGTTTCCTCGCCGCCCTTCGACATGTACCAGAAGGCGCCGCCGCCGCCGGCGGCAAGCACCGCCACCGCCACGACCGCGATAATAATTTTCTTGTTCATCTACCGTTACTCCTGCTCGGATGTCATGGCGAAGCGGGCGGCGGCGTCGTCCTCGGACAGCGCGCGGCCCGGCGTGCGGCCGTCGTGCTGATCGCGCTGCTGGCCGTTGCGGCCACCGCCGTCGGGCTGCGACTGCGCCTGGCCCTGGCCCCGGCTGGCCGAGACCGTTACCGCGACATCGCTGAACTGGCGCGTCGACAAGTCCTGGCGCACGCTGTCGCCGATGGTATTAAGCTGACGCAGCACTTCGCTGTTGTTGGCCGTCAGGCTCACCTGCAGCGAACCGGCGCTGTGGCGGATCGAAATCTCGATGCTGCCCATGTTGGGCGGCTCCAGGCGGATTACCGCGTGGTCGTTGTTGCGTTGCAGGTTCATTTGCAGACGCTCGCCGAGCGCTTCGCGCAGCGGCTGCTGCCATTGTTCCGGCGTGCCGGCCAGCTTGACGGTGGTGGCGGCGGTGGCAGGCGCTGCCGGGGCGCCGGCGGTCATGGCGACGCCGCTGGGAGCGGTGCCGACGGCGGCGGTGCCGGTGCGGCCCTCGTCCTTGGCGGCGCCGGTGTTGGCGTTGGCGACAGTGGCGGCGCCGGCGTCGGCACGCTGGCCCACAGCGGTCTCGGCACCGCGCGGCGCGCTGCGCGGCGGAGCGCTGGCGGTGGTCGCGGCGGGGGTGTCGCTGGAGGCGATGGCGGGGGCGGCGGCCGTCGTTCTGGCCGGGGCCGCTTCAGCGTCGCTGCTGGCGGCCGGCGTTTCTGTGTTGGATTGCTGGGCGATGGCGCCCTGGGCGGCGCCGCTGGCCTGGGCGTAGACGCCCTGAGCGGTTACACCGGGTGTCGCTTGCAACCGGGCTGCAGCGGCGGCGGCGCTGGCCGTGTCGGCGGTCTGCGGCGGCGCCGCGTTCACCGCGACCGTGGCGGCCGAGAGGTTGAAGCGGGTGGCCGAGGCGTTCAGCGTGGACACGGCGCTGACCGTGTCGGCGCGGGCGGCGCCATCCACAGCGGGCACGGCGGCCGGCGCGGCGCCGGTGTTCAGCATCGACGTCATCATCGCCGGCAGCGCTTCGGCGGCATTGGCCACGACAGCACCAGTATCAGCAACAGCGGCACCGGCGCCGGGATCGGCGCCGTCGGCACCGGTTTGGCCGTCGGCCTTGGCGGCCACTGTCAGGTCCGCCAGATGGAGCATGTGGGCGAATGGCGCGGCGCTTGTCGTTTCCGACGCCGGCTCGTCGCCGCGTTCGCTGGTCTGGGCGGTCTTGGCTTGGACGCTTTTTCCGCCGTGTACGGCGGCCTGCGGGCCTTTGGCCGGTCCCTGGTTCGACGCCGGGCGGGCGTGCTGGGCAGCCGCCGACGCGGCGGACGCGGCCTGCGCGGCCGACGACGCGCGGTGGGCCGGCTGGCGGTTCTGGGTGGCGTTGTGGCCGGCGCGCTCGTCCTGGCCGCGATTGGCCGCGACCGGGGCGGTGAAGTCCGCTTTGGCGGCCCTGGCGGCGGCGCTGGCGCTGTTGATGCTGTTGTTCATATTGAGACTCATGCTTGTATTCCGTTATCCGCGTGTTCGCTGTCGAGGGCGTAAGCCAGCCAACCTTCTTTGTTTGCCTGCATTTCGTTCAGGCGACGCCCCAGGTCCTCGGCGGCGAGGTCGCAATGGCCGACCGCTTCCCGGTGCACCTGGTGCAAGGCCGACAGGGCGGCGCGCTCGACGCCGCTCCATGCCCCCTGCGCCGCCATTTGCGGCAAGGTCGCCGCCATCAGCGTGTTCATCGCCGCCAGCAGCTTCCAATCCTCGGCGGCGATGGCGGCGCTCATTTTCCTGGCCATCTGCAGCAATGTCGCCTGCCTATCCATTCTTGGCCTGCACGCCCAGCCAGCCTTTTTTGATGGTCGTCAGCAAGGTGGTCACCTCGTCGATGACGGCCGGGTCGAGGCTGACGCCGGCGGTGTACAGGCGCCCGGCGCAGTAGTCGTAGAGCCGGCCGAGGTTATCGACGACCTCGCCGCCGTGGTCGAAGTCGAGCGAGCTCGACAAACCGTTGATGATGTCGGTGCACTTGTTCAGGCTGAGCGCCTTGAGCTCGTAACGCTTGCCGACGATATGGCCGCGCGCGCGCGCCAGTTCCTCGAGCAAACCGTCGGTCAGCACCAGCACCAGCTCGATCGGCGACGCCCGGGTGACCTGGGCGTCCAGATTGGTGGAGTGGTAACTGCTGTAAGCTTCATGGTTCAACATAGGGTTCACCGTACTGGGTAGGAATTCCGCGGCACAATTGCTGCGGAGGGAATATTGATTAACTATCGCTGTCCGAGGAGAACAGCGCCGTGAACAGGTTCGACGTGTTGGCCATCTTCGACTGCAATTCCTGCAGCGCGGTAAATTGCGCGAGGTAACGCTTGTAGGCGTTGTTGAACTGGTTTTCCACCGTCACCAGGCGGCCGGCGATGTCGCTTTGCTGCTTGGTCGCCACTTCCTTGCGGGCGCTCAGCATGCCGTTGGCCGAGTTGGTCCAGCCGCTCACCAGGCTGTTCATCGAGCCCAGCACGCCGCTGCCGGCGGTGGCGCCGACGCCGGCGCGGCCGAACAGTGCGTCGAGACCGGCCGGATTGGCGGTGATCGACCGGTTCATGCGGGTGGCGTCGAGCGTGAGCATGCCGTCGCGGCCGGCGGAGATGCCGAAGTTGACCAGCGTCTGGCCGCCGATGGCGCCGCGCAGCGACGTGTTGAGGCGCTCGCGCAGCGAGGCCACGCCGGCGTCGCCGTACAGCGCGGCGTCGTTGGCGACGCCGGCGTCGGTGCCGGCCACGGTCAACGTGTTGAGCACGCCCAGCAAGTTGTTATACGCGGTCAGGAACGACTGCACGTTGGCGGCGGTGCCGGATTTGTCGGCGGACACGGTCATTGTCACCGGCGCGGCGTTGGCGGCCTGGGCCTGCGTGACGGTGAAGCTGACGTCGTCGATGGCGGTGATTGTGTTCGATGCCTGCTCGATCTTGGTGCCGTTCTGGCCGCCGATCCAGACGATGGCGTTGCTTGCCGCGCTCAGCACGGTTTGGGCCGACAGATCGGCCTGCAGCGCCGGGTCGCCCAGGCCGCTGACGTCGATCGAGGCGACGGCGTTGTCGGCGCCGCTCTGGGCCGACGTCAGCACCAGTTTCGAGACGCCGTTGATCGTCATCGTCGAGGCGGTCACGCGGGAATTATTGGTGGCGGCGATGTTGACGGCGGCGGCGATTTCCTTGGCCGTCAGTTTGCCGTCGAGGTCGCTATCGGCGCTGGTCAGCGCGACCTGGAAGGTCGAGCCGTCGGCCAGCGCGATATTGAGCGAGCCGGCGTTGGAGGCGACGCTGTCGGCGACGTTGTACGACACCTGGCCGGCGGTGGCCAGCTGCTCGACGTAGAACGAATACGTGCCGGCCACGGCCTTCGAGTTGGCGGTGGCGGTGGCCACCGCCGTGTTACTGATGGTGGCCGCGTTGGCGGTGACGGTCTTGGTGCCGGAGGCCAGCCCCGACAGCGCGCTCTGGAACGCGTTCAGCGCCGAGCCCAGCGTCGACAACGCGCCCGACGTGGCCTTCGCCTTGGCCGCCTGGGCGTCAAGGATCGCCTTGGTCGGGGCGACGTAGGTGTTGGCCAGATTCGTTGCCGTGGTTGTCGGGTCGTAGGTCGGACTGCTGATGATTGCCATGATCGTGCTCCTGAAAAGGATGAATGAAGTGTACCTTGATACAAGGCGACCCTAATCGTTTCCGTATGAAAATATTTCTAACTTTTTTTCAGGTGTTGCAAATGTGTCGCGCGAACTTGGCGGAATGTGTCACATGCCTGATTGGCAATAGCTTGCCCGTGGATTAACCGGCTTGTTGTCGAGGCATTGCCACAATCTTCACGACGTTTCAATAAGGTTAAGAATAAGTTCAAGACGCCGTGTTTTTCTGGCCGCGCAGCCACGCTTGCGTGGCCAGGTCGTCGTGCTGCTTGCGCTCCTTGGCGTCCTTTTCCTTGAGCACGACTTTTTGCTGCGTCACCAGCACCTTGCCCAGCACTTCGCGCTTGGCCCAGGCCGCGTTGAGCGCCTTTTGCGATACCGCCATGTCGGCCTCGTGCATATGCAGGTCGAGCCGGTGGCTGTCGGCGATTTGCATCACCGCCTGCTTGTAGTCGCCGCAGTTGCCCGCCAGCGCGGGATGCAGCTTGCCGCTGGCGCCGCTGTTGATGTACAGGCCGGTCAGGCGGTCGAGGTTTTTCTGGTAGCGGTCGCGCAAGTTGGTCTTCTCGGCCATCTCGGTCTGCAGCTTTTCGACCTCGGTGTTGCGCAAGGCGACGAGGGTGGTCAGGTTGCGAATGTTGTGGTGGCTCATGTCATCAGCTTTTCAAGTTCACTTACGCACGGCGCGAACGGCGCTTCTTCCTTGGTACCCTGGCACAGAAAATCTTCCACCTTCGGATGCAGCATGACGGCCTTGTCGGTGACCGGGTCGGCGCCCGGCACGTAGGCGCCCAGCGGAATCAGGTCGCGCACGCGGTTGTGGCGCGACATGCTGGCCTTCAGCGCGCGCGCGGCCAGCATGTGTTCCTGCGTGATGACCTGGCTCATGCAGCGGCTGATCGAGGCGCCGATGTCGATCGCCGGATAGTGGCCGCGCTCGGCCAGTTCGCGCGTCAGCACGATGTGGCCGTCGAGCACGGCACGGGCGGTGTCGACCACCGGATCTTGCTGGTCGTCGCCCTCGGCCAGCACGGTGTAGATCGCGCTCATCGAGCCGGTCTGGTTTTCGCCGTTGCCGGCGGATTCGACCAGCTGCGGCAGCGCCGAGAACACCGATGGCGGATAGCCCTTGGTGGCCGGCGGCTCGCCCAGCGCCAGCGCCACTTCGCGCATCGCCATCGCGTAGCGCGTCAGCGAATCGACCAGCAGCAGCACGTTCTTGCCCTGGTCGCGGTAGTGGGCCGCGATCGAATGGCACAGCTCGGTCGCCATGATGCGCATCAGCGGGCTTTCGTCGGCCGGGGCGATCACCAGCACCGCCTTGGCCAGGCCGTCCTTGCCGAGCGACATGTCGACAAATTCGCGCACCTCGCGCGAGCGCTCGCCGATCAGGCCCACCACGACGACGTCGGCCACGGTCTGCCGCGTCATCAGGCCCAGCAGCACGGACTTGCCGACGCCGGAGCCGGCCATCAGGCCGACCCGCTGGCCTTTTCCCAATGTCAGCATCGAATTGATGGCGCGCACGCCGACGTCGAGCGGTTCGGTGACCGGTTTTTTCTTCAGGGGATGGACGCGCGGCGGCTGCGCTTCGAGCGGAAAGTCGCCGGTCAGCTTGCCCAGGCCGTCGATCGGTTCGCCCAGGCCGTTGACCATGCGGCCCAGCCAGCTCGAGCCGATCTGCAAACTGATTTTTTCAGCGGAGGGCAGCACGCGGGCACCGGTGGTCAGGCCGATGGCTTTTTTGAACGGCATCAAAAACGACAGCTTGTCGCGGAAACCGACGACCTGGGCGTCGAGCCAGTCGCCGCCGACTGTCTCGATCTGGCAACGCTGACCGGTGTGCATCGGACACCCGACGGCCTCGAGCAACAAGCCGGACGCGCCAACCAGGCGACCCGTAGGGGTCGCCATGGGCACGGCGCCGAGCTCGAGGTTGCGTAAGGCGTCGGCGATCACTGTTCGGTCTCCGTCTCGTCGCCGCCGTCGGCCGCTTGCAGCTGATTATCGACCTGTTCCATGACAGCGGCAAGACGTTGATGACATCCGGCATCGACTTCGTTGTCGCCGGCCTTGATGCGGCACTCGCCCACTTCCAGGCGGGCGTCGGCGATCAGGTTCCAGCGCTTCGAGCGTTTCGGATCGAGCTCGGTGATGCGTTTGAGTTCTTCCGGATTGAGGAAGACGTCGATCTCCTCGCGCGTCGGTGGCATCGATGCCAACGTTTCCTCGACCAGCGCCATCAGCTGCACCGGTTGCAACGCCAGCTCGGCGCGGATCACCTGGCGCGCCACCTTGGCCACCAGGTCGACCACTTCCTTGCGCTGCGCGGCGCGGTAGTCGGAACGCAGTTTTTTCAGGCTCTTGAGCATGGCGTCGACCGGGCGCGCCATCTGGTCGTAGGCGACCAGCGTTTCGTGGCGGCCTTCGTCGCGGCCCTGCTCCTGGCCGGCGGCGCGGCCGGTCTCGAAACCGTCCTCCTGGCCGCGCGCCATGCCGATCTCGTAACCGTCGCGCTGGCCTTGTTCAAATCCCTCGCTGACCGAGGCCGCCCATTCGGCGCCGGCGTCGCCGTTGTGGCCGTGCCCTTGCGCCACCGCGCGCTGGTGCGCCATGTTGGTGAACTGTGCCAGCGGCGGAAAACGATAGGCGCGGAACTGCTTCATTCGATCACCTGTTCGGCGAACAATTGAATTTCGATTTCGCCGCCGTCGGCCAGCGCCTTGACGGTGGCCATGATTTCCTGGCGCGTTTGCTCGATGCGCGACATCGGCATCGGGCCGGCGCGGCGCATCATGTCCTCGAACGCCTGCGCCTGGCGCTTGGGCATCGTCTTGAGCACGGCGTCGCGGATCGACACTTCGGCGCCCTTGAGCGCGATCGCCCATTGCTCCAGCGGCACTTCCTCGATGATGCGGGTGATCGCCACCTCGGACTGGTTGCCCAGGATGAAGAAGTCGTACATCGACAGCTCGATCTTGGCCACCACCTCGGGATCGTGGGCGCGCAGCAGCTCGACCATCTGGGCGCGGTTGCTCGGCAGGCGGTTCAGGATCTCGGCGGCCTGGCGGATGCCCTCGACGCTGGTGCTTTGCGAGTCGAACGAGCTCAGGCAACGCACCACCAGATCGTCGAGTTCCTGCAGCAGGTCGCGGTCGATCTCGTCGAGGCGCGCCAGGTTCAGCAGCACCAGGTCGCGGCCGTCCTGCGGCAGCGCGTCGATGATCTGGCCGGCCAGCGCCGGCGGCAGGAAGGCCAGGAACACCGACTGCATCTGCACGTGTTCGTTGGAGATGTATTCGGCCAGCCACTTCGGCGAGGCCCACTGCAGGCGCGCCATCTTCGGGCGCAGCTCGTCGCCGTAAATATTGTTGAGGACGGTGTTCGCGAGGTCGCCGCCGAGCGCCAGGTCCAGCGAGCGCTTCAGGTAGCTGCGCGAAGCGCCGTGCACGCCGGACTGCTCGCGGTAGTCGTCGAAGAAGGTTTGCATCGCCGTCTTGACCGACTCGACCTTGATGCCACTCATGCGCGACATCACCTGCGTGACCTCGAGCAATTCCTCGCGGCTCAGGCATCGCAGCACGGCCGCGGCCGGCTCCTCGCCTATGCTCAGCAGCACAATCGCCGCCTGCTCGACCGGCGACAGCTTGCCGCCGCCGAATTCGGACTCGTCGGAGTCCTGCGTGTTATTGAGTTCGGCCATTTTTCTGCATCCATTGTTTGACGACTTCGGCTACGCGTTCCGGTTCCTTCGCGGCCAGTACCTTGAGGTGGTCGACCATGACGTCGACCGCCGAGCCTGGCGGCGGCAGATCGTAGTTTTCCAGCAGCGGCACCACCGGCATGCCGGCTTGCGCGGCGGCGGCGCCGGTCAGGGCCGGGGCGCTGCCCGGCATGCCCGGGGCGGCGGCGCCCGGCAGGGCCGGGATGCCGTCCTTGGCTTCCCTGGCGGCCGCCACTGCGGCGGCCTCGGCGGCGCGGCGTTCGGCGGCGACGCGTTTGAGTTCCTGCGGATCGGGCGTGAAGCGCACCGTCACCAGGCGCAGCAGCGGACGCAGGATCAGCAGGTAGCCCAGCAGCAGGCCGACGCCGTAGATCACGTACGAGCTGATGTCGACGATGTTGTCGCGCTCTTCCCACCATGGGGCGATGGCGGCCTTGGCCGGGAAGTTCATCGCCGACACCACCAGCTGGTCGCCGCGCTCTTCGTTGATGCCCAGGCCGTTGCGCAGGATCTTGTCGATGTTGGCGATCTCGGCGGCGCTCCAGCCGGTCTTCGGCGTCGGCGCGGCCGCTTGCGCCAGCACCACGGCCACGCTGAGTTTTTGCAGGCGGCCACGGCTGCGCTTGGTCTGGGTGATGCTGCGGTCGTAGGCGTACTGGCGCGTGGTGGCGTTCTTGCGCGCGGTGCCGTCGCCCATGCCGGCCGGGTCGGTGGCCGGCTTGGCGGCGTCGGCCGGATTCGGGTTGGCCGGCGGTGGCCGGTTCGACAAGGTGCCCGGCACGCCCATCGCCACGCGGTTGCGGTCCTGCTCCTCGCGCATTGCTTCGCTGGTCACTTTCGGGTCGGCGCCGAATTTCTCGACCGTTTCCTCGATCTTGTCGTTGTCGACGGCGGCCATGACGCTAAGGCGGAAGTTGTCGTCGCCGATGACGGGGCCTAGTAAATTCTTGACGTTGGCCTTGACCTCGTCCTGGATGCGCTTGCCGTTCTCGTTGCCGGCGCTGCCGCCGTCGAAGCCGTCGGTCAGGTCGATGTGCGACGACAGCAGGTTGCCGGTCTGGTCGACCAAGCTCACGCGCTGCGGGCTGAGGCTGGCGACGCTGCCCGACACCATGTTGACGACGGCGGCGATCGCCTCGGGCTGCAGCGTGCGGCCCGGCTTGAGGGCGACCACCACCGAGGCCGACGACTTGTCGCCGTCGGACGACACGAACGAGGTCGACTTGGCGATCGACAGGTGCACGCGGGCGTGGGCGATCGCGTCCATGGTCATGATCGATTGGGCCAGCTCGCCTTCCAGGCCGCGGCGGAAGCGCACGTCCTGGACGAATTGCGACACGCCCAGCGGATCGTTCTTGTCCATCAGTTCGAGGCCGGCCGGCAATTGGGCGGTCACGCCCTTGGCCGCCAGCAGCATGCGCACCTTGCCCAGCATCGACGCCGGCACCAGCACCTGGCCGCTCTCGGGATGCAGGCGGTACGGAATGTGGTCGGTGTCGAGCACGGTCATCATGTCGGACGCCGACACTTTTTCGCGCGCGCCGAAGACCGGCTTATAGCCGGACTGGTCGTTCCAAAGGTACATCAGCACCAGCGCCGTCACACCGATCGCCAGCAGCAGCATCGGATACAGGTTCTTGAGCAGGTTCGGTGGCAGCGACATGGCGGCCGGGCTGGTGCGCCAGCGACCAAAGGCGGTCTTGATGGTGTTGATCACGTTGATTGCTTTCGCGTTGGTGCGCGGTTACGGGTAAGGGCGGGGTGGGCGTGGGCTGGCCGGCGCTTACAGCGGCAGCTTGATGAGCTCGTCGACGGCGCCCATCACCTTGTTGCGAACTTGCATCAGCATCGAGAACGACAGGCTCGCTTCCTGGCTGGACAGCATGGCGCCGACCAGGTCGTCGCTCTTGCCGGCGTCGACATCGGCCATTTTCTGGCCGGCGGCGGCGTCGCCCTCGTTGACCTTGCCGACGGCGTCCTTCATCGATTGCGCGAACGAGAACGAGGCGTTGCCGTCGCCGAACTGGCCGGCGCTGAGTTGCCCGCCGGCCTGGCCGCCGAACTGCGCGGCAGGAGCGATGGCGCTGTTGCCCAGCGTTTGGGCGGCGTTGGTGAGCGACGCCAGATCGGCCTGAATCAGGCTGGAGAATCCATTACTCATGCTTGCTACTCCTATGTCGTGCAACGTGGGTACAGCGTTGGGTCCACGTGTCTACCATATCCAGATTGCCGAAAAGCAGCAAGCGCTCCGTTGTGTAAGCGCCCAATGCTTGTGTTTGCCTTAATGCGCCTGCTGCCTTTGTGCGACACATCCGATGTGCATGTCACAGTGTTGTCATAAGAGCAGTATCGAGCACAGTATTGCGCGTCCGCCAAACGATCCGTTGCTGCTGTCGGGGGCTTGCCGGAGGGGACGCGGCGGCGTGACCGGATGTCACGTTTTGAGCGGTCCCCATCCATCGTGTTTGCCACCGATTCCGGCTTTCCTTAAAATGTTTTCTTGGGGAAAATACCGTTATAAATCATTCACTAAGGACCGTTTTTTAAGAGGTGTTTCACAGCGGCGTTTCCGCTATCAGGCTGCGATAAGCTTACCGGCTGGCAATATCGTTGTAAAGGTTTATTTGCCCTACGTAAACATACTGAGACCATCCTGCGACACATCTTGTTGCATGGCAATAATGTGAATTCTCCTGTATGCTGCCACTAGCGATCTCGTCTAACATTCGGCTATGCTGTTGCATTGAGCCAAATTTTGCGCTGGAAGTAACCAGTTTGTAGCTGGATGGTGCGATGATGGAGGAGTATGAAGAATTATCCGACATGGCCTTAACATGACAACCACAAAACAGACCGCGCACCATCAGGTGCTGGACCCCTGCCTGCTGGGGCGTCCGGTGCACCTGCTGCATATATTCGCGGCCCAGTTGCGCGACGACCTGACGCAGGCGATGCGCCTGAACATGAACCGCCGCTACTGGGGCGGCTTCCGCGTCGAGGACGTGCGCTTCACGCGCTTCGACGGCGGCGAAGTGCGCAGCCGCTGGCTCAGCTTTGCGGCGCCGGCCGGTAACATTTCGTTTTCGCTCGAACGCAAGGTGTTGCTCAGCGTACTCAACTTCCGTTACGGCAGCAGTGGCAAGGCCGACAACAGTGCCGCCCCCGCCGACGAAAGCACGGTGCGCGTGACCGCCACCGAGGAGCGTCTGGCTGTGGTTCTGGGGCAACAGCTGGCCGGCACGCTGGCCGGCCGCATCGAACTCAATTTGCCGGTGACCGTGCCGGTGACCGAAAAAGCGCCGGCCGCCGACGCCGAGCAGGACGGCGCCGAAGCCGGCTTCAAGCCGGCCCCCGGCGCGCCGCCGCCCAAGGGCAACTGGACCATCACCGTGACCCTGGCCCAGCACAACGCCGACGCCGGCACCAGCGCCGGCCAGTTCTGGTTCGCGCTCGACAAGGCCTTAATGGCCAGCGTGCTGCGCGGCCTGTTGCGCGACCGCGACGGCGCCAAGAAGAGCCAGCCGGCGCCGCCGCTGGCGCAGCGCCTGCAGGTGGGCCTGACCGGGCGCCTGGCCAGCAAGGAAGTGATGCTGGGCGCGCTGTTCGATTTGCAGGTAGGCGACGTGATACCGATCAGTCTGAGCAGGGCCGACGTGCTGCTGGAGGAGTCCCGGCTGTTCACCGCCGCCGTGACCGAGCACAAGGGCAAACTCTGTTTAACCTCCTTTGAAGATGTCGAATAAATAATGAACATGAACGTAGCCAACCCAACCGACCCGTTGCTGGAAGACCTGTCCGAGGAAATGATCATCGACCAGGTCGGCACGGAGCTGGCCGAGGTGCCCGCCATCGTGCCGCGGCGCGACCTGCCGGCGATGATGCGCAAGATCCCGGTCACCCTGACGCTCGAGGTCGGCTCGGCCCGGATCTCGCTGCAGGAATTGATGGCGATCGGTCCCGACAGCGTCGTCGA
>DASVTJ010000318.1:0-2330 GCA_036387635.1 Duganella sp. | reverse complement strand
GCCGCAGCGGCAGCTGGTTCGATCCGCGCCTGGTCGCGGCCTTCGAACGCGTCGCAGCGTCCGAATCCTTTTGGGACACGCTCACCGCCCCCGGCATGGAGCGGACCGTGTTCGCCATGGAGCCGGTCGAACACACGGTCGCCATCGACGACGACTACCTCGACGACATCGCCACCGCCTTCGGCCAGGTGGTCGACTCGAAAAGTCCCTACACGAGCGGCCACAGTTCGCGTGTCGCGCTCTATACCGACATCATCGCCGAGGAAATGGGCCTGTCGGACGAGCGCCGGCGCTGGCTGCGGCGCGGCGCCATGCTGCACGACGTCGGCAAGCTCGGCGTCAGCAACACGGTGCTCGACAAGGCCGGCGCGCTCGACCGCGAGGAGTGGGCCGAAGTGCGCCGCCACGCCGAGTACACGGAGTCCATCCTGTCGCGCATCGGCGCCTTTGCCGAACTGGCGCGCATCGCCGGCGCCCACCACGAACGCCTCGATGGCGGCGGCTATCCGCGCGGCCTGGCCGGCGATGAGATCGAACTTGAGACGCGCATCATCACCACCGCCGACATCTTCGACGCCATCACCGCCGAGCGGCCCTACCGCGGCGCGATTCCCGTGCCGCAGGCGCTCGAGATGATGGAAAAGACGGTCGGCACGGCGCTCGATCCGCGCTGCTTCGAGGCGCTCAAGCGCGGCTGGGCGCGCGTGCCGCTGTAAGCGCCGCCAGGCGGCTCGCTCAACTCGACTTGAACACCAGCGCCATCGCGCGCTGCAGTTTCGGATACACCACTGGCACCGTCAGCATCGTGCTGCCGATCGCCATCAGGAGCAGGGCGGTGAAGGTCTCGCTGGTGAGGATGCCCTTGTCGAGCAGGATGTTCACGAAAATGATCATGATCAGGGCCTTGGTCTGCAGCAGCCAGCCGATGATGGTCGCTTCTCCCTTGCCCCAGCCGAGGATGCGCCCCGCAAGGTGGGTACCGGCCAGTTTGCCCGCGACCGATGCCGCCAGCAGCACCGCCGCGGCGATGAAGACCGCCGAGCCGCCCAGCGCCCAGTTGGTGCGCAGGCCCGTGCTCAGGAAGTACACCGGCATCATCACCAGCAGCACGTTCTGGCGCAGGAAGTCGAGGCGCTTCTGGGCGAACCAGTGCGCGTCCATCACGGCGCCGGCCAGGAAAGCCCCCACCATGAAGTGCAGGCCGGCCCAGTCGGCGGCCAGCGCGCAGGCGGCCAGCCAGACCAGCGCCACATACCAGCGGTCGCGCTCTTCCAGCCACGGCATCAGGCGGCGGTAGCCGACCGTCGCCACCGCGAACACCAGCATGAAGCCGAACTGGCGGCCGACGCGGGTCCAGTCCAGCATGATCAGCGCCAGCACGCCCCAGATCGCGATGTCGTCCAGGCTGGCGTAGCGCAGCACCCGCTGGCCGATCGGCTCGCGCAGGATCTCCAGCTTCTCCATCAACAGGATCAGGATCGGCAGCGCGGTCACGGCGCAGGCCATCCCGACGCCCAGCACGAATTGCCAGTCGGCCGCACCTGCCCCCTTCCAGCCGGCATAGCCGAGCAGGCCAAGCGCCGCCACGCAGCCGAAGACCAGCGGCACACCCAGCGACAACGACGCGGTGATGGTGCTTTCGCGCCGGTGCTCCCAGGCCTTCTTCAGATCGAGCTCCACGCCGGCGATCATCACGAACACCATCACCGCCCACCAGGCGATGCCGTTCAGCGCACCCATCACCTGGGGGTTGAAGACAAAGGCGTAATAGTCGGGATAGGCGCGCCCGAGGATTCCGGGGCCGAGCAGCACGCCGGTGATAATCTGGACCACCACCAGCGGCGCCCAGTAATCGGTATTCCCGATCCGCCAGATCAGGTAGGGCAGCGTGAAAATCACCAGCATCGCAATCAAAAAGATCTCGGTCGTTCCCATGGCTGTGTGCATAATGTCTCGCTTGTCGTTGTTATGGGCGCCCCGGCGCCGGCGTGGTTAGCCTGCGTCCCGGCGTGTGCTCCGCCCGACAAAAATAGATGGTTTGACACCGAAAAAGACCTGGTGCTATAGTCGGGACAAATCAAATGGTAACGTTTCCAAAAGCGTACCGCAAGCAGCAGGCGATGGATCGGAGACACGATGTACAAAGCACAGACACTGGCGCTGGCCTGCGCCGCGCTGCTGGCAGGCGGCGCCTGCACGACGCATGCGTTTGCAGCGGCCGCGCAGGCCGCGAAGCCGGCCCCCAAGGCGGAAGTCATCCACTGGTGGACCTCGGGCGGCGAGTCGGCCGCGGTGAAGCAGGTGGCGCAGGCCTACCGCGCCGCCGGCGG
>DASVTJ010000317.1:0-5444 GCA_036387635.1 Duganella sp. | reverse complement strand
TAGCCAGTGGCCGGCGCGCTCGTCGATCAGGCGCTTGAGCCGGCCCAGCTTTTCCTGCTCGGCCGAATCGCGCTGCAGATCGGCCAGCTGGGTCCACATCTTCTTGGTGTAGGCCTGGTTGATCGTGTGCCACGTCGCCAGGTTGAAGAAGTAGCTCGACGGCACTTCACTATTGTTGCGCAGCTTGCTGCCGTAGCCCAGCAGCGGCATCACCGACGACAAGCTGAGGTATTTATCGAAGTCGGTGCCGCCGATGTGCACGCCGCCGTTGGCGAGGATGTCGTCGCGGCGCTCGGCCTTGCCGGCGCGCTGCGGCGACAGGCGCACCAGCGAAAAGTCGGACGTGCCGCCGCCGATGTCGGCGATCAACACCAACTCCTCGCGGTCGATCTGCGACTCGTAGTCGAAGGCGGCGGCGATCGGCTCGAACTGGAAGGCGATCTCCTTGAAGCCGACCGAACGGGCGACCTCGGCCAAAGTATCCTCGGCCAGCCGGTCGTTTTCCTTGCTGTCGTCAATGAAATGCACGGGCCGGCCGAACACGGCCGACGTGAACTCGCGTCCCGCCGACTGTTCGGCGCGGCGCTTGACCTCGCCGATGAACTGGGCCAGCAGCATGCGGAACGGCAGCGCGCGACCGCCCACCTCGGTCTGGCCGTCGATCAGACTGGTGCCGAGCAAACTTTTCAACGAGCGCATCAAGCGCCCCTCGTAGCCGGCCAGATATTCGGCCAGCGCCGCACGCCCGAAAGTGACCTGCTCGTCTTCCGCGTTGTAGAAGACGACCGACGGCAGGGTTGTTTTACCGTCTTCAAGCCCCAACATCACGGCATGGCCGGGACGCACCCAGCCCACCGTGGAATTTGACGTGCCGAAATCGACGCCGCAAGCATTGGCCATGTCGACCCTTCACATATGATAAAGGGGCGTCATGCTATCAGAAAAACGCCTCATCAGGGGGAATTGCTGTGTCGCCACAGCGGCTAAGTAATTTCCACATAGAAATACGATTATAGTTGTTGCGCAGAAATTTTTTGATTATCCTCGACGGGCCGCCGGACCCACCCGCAGCAACCAGGCCTTTACCGCGTCCGATACAGAGATAATGACCAACCCGAAGCCGACCATCGAGCTGATTAAGCTTACCGCCGCCGAACAAAAAGCCGCCATCGAGCGCGAAGGGCGCCGCGTCACGTCGTACGACGTGGCCGCGGTCGCCGGCGTGTCGCAGTCGGCCGTCTCGCGCTGCTTCAAGCCGGGCGCGAGCGCTTCCAAGTCGACTTGCGCGCGCGTGATGCAGGCCGCTTCGCTGCTCGACTACATCCCCAACGCGGCCGCCCGCAGCCTGATCACGCGCCGCTCGAACATGGTGGCGGTGATCATCACCAACCAGGCCAGTCTATATTACCCCGAACTGCTTGCCGAGCTCAGCGAGCAGTTCACCGCGCGCGGCAAGCGCGTGCTGCTGTTCACGGTGGCGCGCGAAACCGAGGTCGATCCGGTGCTGGCCGACGTCTGGCAATTCCAGGTCGACGGCGTGATCGCCGCCGCCCGCCTGACCGACGTCCATATCGCCGAATTCGAGCGCCGCCGCATGCCGCTGGTGCTGTTCAACTGCGGCGTGCGCGAGCGCGCCGTCAACACCGTCACCTGCGACCATCTGGAGGCGGACCGCACGCTGGTGTCGCGCCTGGCGGCCGCCGGCCACCGGCGCTTCGGGTTCGTCGCCGGCAGCGACGATTCCGCCGTGGCCGGCGAACGGCGTCGCGGCGCGCGCGAACGCCTGGCCGAACTTGGCTTGCCGGCGCCGACTGTGGTAACCGGCCAGGCCGGCTACCAGGGCGGCGGCGCAGGCCTCAAAGCGATCATCGAGCAAGCCGGCGCGGTGCCCGACGCGATCATCTGCGGCAGCGACGTGATGGCCATCGGCTGCCTCGATTGCGCCCGCCATGAACTTGGCATCGAGGTGCCGGCGCGGTTGTCGGTGGCCGGTTTCGACGCCGTCGAGCCGACCAACTGGTTGGGCTACAACCTGACCACGCTGCGCCAGCCGATGCCGGTGATGGCGGCGGCGGCGGCCGACCTGCTGTGCGCCGTCATCGACGGCCACGCGGCGCGGCCGTCGCCGCCGGAGCGGCGCGTGTTCAGCGCCCAGTTCATCGAAGGCGCCACCGCGAGACTGGCGCCGCCGTCGGCGCCGGGGTTCGGGGGCGCACAGGTTGCCGGCACGCGGGCGCCGGTCGCTATAATGTAGCGGATGAACGCAGCCCACTCCCCCCAATCTTCGAATCCCGCCCGCTTTACGCCGCAAGGCCTGGTCGCCACGGCGGAACAGACGGCCATCCAGTTGGCCCAGAACAAGGTCGTGCTGGTCGACGCCAACGCCGGCGCCGCCAAAACCACCACGCTGGCGATCCGCATCGGCGAGGCGCTGGCGCGCAAGCTGCCGCCCGAGCAAATCCTGGCGCTGACGTTCACGCCGGAGGCGCGCGACGTCATGCGCCAGCGCCTGATCGATGTCGGCGTGCCGCCGGCGCTGGTGGCGCGCCTGGCCGTGCTGACGTTCGAGGACTTCGCGGCGCGCCAGCTCGACGCCATCGATGGCGACGGCGTGCGCCACTGCACCGAGGCGCGCCAGTTGAAGGAATACGCGCTGGCCGCCGTCGACCGCGTCGGCGAGCGCTACGCCGGCCGGCTCGACGGCCTGGAACTGAACACGCACAGCATCGCGCTCAGCCAGTTCCTCGACGTGCAACTGGGCCTGAAGGCGACGATGGCGCTGGCCGGCGACCTCGAATACATGGGCATCGAGGAGATCGCCGAGCTGCTTGGCGTGCCGCTGGCCGACTACCTGACGACGGTCGAATACGAAACCCTGCGCCTGGACGGCGGCGCCGGCGCGGTGTTTCGCGGCCCGTTCGACGCCACTTACGACCTCGCCTGCAATCTGGAAGGCGGCGCGCGCCTGGCCGAGCGTTTTCCCGACTACCGGCTGGTGCTGTGCGACGAATTGCACGATCTGAACGAGGCCGCCTTCCGCATTCTGGACGCACTGGTGAGCCGTCCGCAATGCTTCTTCGTCGGCGCCGGCGACAAGGACCAGGTGATCCACGCGCGCCTGGGCGCCAGCGAGGAATACCTGAACCGGCGCTTCGCCGAACGCTATCCGAAGCTGACGCGCTACCCGCTCACTTACAGCTTCCGCCACGGCCCGCACTTGGCCTACGCGATGGCCGAGTTCAAACACAAGGCGGTCGAATCGAGCCTGCCGCTGCACACGCAGATCCGCCAGGCCCACTACGCCAGCGCCGCCGACTGCGCGCAGCAGGCCGTGGCGGCGGTGCGCCAGTGGAAGGCCGACGGCCACGCCTTCGACGGCTGCGCGATCCTGATCCGCGACCGCCACCAGTCGATGGCGATCGAGAACGCGCTGATCGAGGCCGATATCGACTACCGCACCCCGGCCATGGCCGGCTACCTGCAACGCGACGAGATGCTGTTCTTGCGCGGCATGCTGGCCATCGCGCTCAAGGACTTCGCCGCCGTCAAATCGGAGCAGGTGCGCGGCGCCATCGTCGACGCCATGACCGCCTTTAGCGAAATGAAGTTTTCGGCGCGGCGCATGGACAACTTCAAGGCGCAGATCGGCAAGGACCCGGCCCTGCTGGGGGAACTGTTCATGATCGAGGACGAGCAGCGCGACGGCGAGGAACCGACCTACCGCGACGTCGCCAGCCAGGCCACCAAAAAAGCCGTCATCGACGCCATCGCCTGGCTGTCGGCGGTCGATCCGGCCACGCCGGCGGCCGACGTGCTGACGCAATTGTGCGAGCGCGTCAACCTGGTGGCGACCGCGCGCCGCATCTTCGTGCGGCCCTACGACGCCGGCGTCGTCAACAAATCGGTCACCGGCCTGCTGGAATCGGCCGCCGCCTCGGGCCAGAGCCTGGGCCAATTCTGGAGCGCGATGAACGCGCGCGAAGCGTTCATCCGCCGCAGGCGCGAACGCAAGGCGGTTCTGATCGAATGCGTCGCCAACGCCAAGGGCAAGGAGTTCGAGCACGTGATCCTGCCGTTTTTGCAGGCCGGCGAGTTCCCGCACCCGATGCAGCCGAAGCGCGACGAGGAAAACCTGTTTTATGTGGGCGCCACCCGCGCGCGCGCCCGGCTGACCTTACTGTCGCCGGCCGACCCGGCCCAGCGCAGCAGCTTCATCGGCCATATGCGGTTGCAGCAATCGGGCGCCGCCGCCGAGGCCGCGATGGCCCGCAACCACGCGCAACCGGCCGCCGCGCCCAGCCGTGTCTACCTCGCCGCCACCTTCCACGAGAAGGACCAGGTCAAGGCGTTGGGGGCGCAATTCGACATCGCACGCCGCGCGTGGTACGTCGAATCCGGCCGCGATATGGCGCCTTTCGCACAATGGCTGAAAAAATAATGCAGTGCGCCAATTTCTGATAGAGAAATGCTTATATAATGCTGCTCGCGGCTGGCTGAACAGCCTCACACACCAATGTGTCCATAACAAAATTCGGGAGTATTTCGATGATCGTAAAAACCAACATCCTGCTGGCAGCCTGCACCGTAGCCCTGCTGAGCGCCTGTTCGACTCCGGCACCTGTCGTCGCACCGACGACGGCCCCTGCGCCGGCGCCGGTCGCCGCCCCGGCTCCTGCCGCCGCGCCAGCCGCCGCGCCAGCGGCCGTACTGCCAGCGTACCTGGACCCGAACAGCTCGATCTACAAAACCCGTAGCGTCTACTTCGACTTCGACAAGTACGCCGTCAAGCCGGAATTCGACGCTGTTGTCGCCGACCACGGCAAGTTCCTGGCAGCGAACCCGAACGTGTCGATCAAAGTCGAAGGCAACACCGATGATCAAGGCAGCGCCGAGTACAACCTGGCCCTGGGCCAGAAGCGCGCGCAAGCCGTGATCACCGCGCTGAAAACCCAAGGCGCGCAGGACAGCCAGATGGAAGCCGTCAGCTTCGGTAAAGAAAAGCCAAAAGCAACCGGTTCGGACGACGCATCGCGCGCCCAGAACCGTCGTGCCGACCTGTCCTACCCAAGCAAGTAATTTGCCGGTAGTAGAAGCGGCAACATGAAACGCCCGGCTCGACAGCCGGGCGTTTTTTTTGCCCACCGAAACAGCGCCCATAAAAAACAGCGGGAAGGAGAGACTCCTTCCCGCTGTTTTTCGTCGGCATCGATGAAGTGATGCGGTAATTCCTATGCGGTGATCATGACGCCGGCGCGCGCCAGCAATTGCTCGCAACGTTTCGACAAGTGCTGTACTTGCAGCGTCTTGCCCGCTTTTGCGTAACGCTCGCTCAACGTCGATACCGCGACGACCGCCGAGTGGTCGGCCAGGCGCAGATGGCGGCAATCGAGCACCACTTTCTGCGGGTCGCCCTGGGGATCGAACAAGTCGTTGAAGTGCGCGAT
>DASVTJ010000316.1:0-2035 GCA_036387635.1 Duganella sp. | reverse complement strand
GCCATCTCGACCAGCGGCAGCGCCGGATCCTGGCCCGGGGCCGGCCTGAAGCGCTCGGCGGTTTTAGCGGGGTCGTTCCAGTAACCGAGCGAGACCAGCGCGCCGCGGTGCACCAGTTCTCCCGGTTCGTTGGGCGCGCAGCGCGTGCCGTCGGGACGCACGACCATGACCTGCGCGTTCGGGATCGCGCGGCCCATCGAATCCGGGCGCCGGTCGAGTTCCGACGGCGGCAGATAAGTCGACCTGAAGGCCTCGGTCAAACCGTACATCAGGAACAGCTCGGCCCTGGGCAGGCGTGCGCGCAGGGTGGCCACCGTCGCCGTGGGCAGCGCGCCGCCGGAATTGGTCAGATAGCGCAGGGTGCAGTCGTCCGGCCACGGCAGGTTCGCCAACTGGAACCACAGCGGCGGCACCGCGGCCAGGCCGGTGATGCGTTCTTCCACCACGGCTTTGACGATGTCCTTCGCGAACAGGTGGTTGATCAGCACCGCCGTCGCGCCGCTCAGGAAAGCACAGGTCAGCTGGCTCAGGCCGTAATCGAAACTCAGGGGCAGCACCGCCAGCAGGCGATCCTGCGGCGTGAGTGCCAGGTAAGTGCTCACGCTGCGCGCACCGGCGACCATGTTGCGGTGCGAGAGCACCACGCCTTTCGGTTTGCCGGTGCTGCCCGAGGTGTACAAAATCGCCGCCATGTCGGCGTCGATCGGGCGCCGCGCCGCGAGCACGGCAGCGGGAACCGGCGCGTGCGCTGCTTCCCAGCCGCGTACGACGAATGACGGATGCGCCTGCACCGCCCCGGTGACGAACACGGTGCGCAGGTCCGGACAGCCGTTCAATACCTCCTGCAATTGCGCCAGCCGTTCGGTCGAGGTCACCAGCACGCGCACGTTGCAGTCGGCCAGGATGTGCGCCACCTGCTCCGGTTTCAGTTGCGGATTGACGGGCACGAAGACCGCCCCGGCCAGGGACGCGCCGAACATGGCGGCCACGTTCTCGATCCTTTTTTCCAGGAACACCGCGACCCGCTCGCGCGGCTGGACACCGGCTTCGACCAGCGCAGCGGCGGCGCCTTCGACGGCGCCGGCCAGCGCCGCGTAATCGAGGCGTGCGGCGCCATACACCAGCGCCTCCGCGCCCGGGGTGCGGCGCGCGGAATCGAACAGCAGGTCGTGGATCAGGTCAGCGTGGATCAAGTCAGTCATGGCCAGTTCAAACAGGAGCGCGGCCGGACGCCGCACAGCCTGCAATCTTAACAGCTTGGCGCCTCCACGGCCCTGCCGCCGCGCCGCGCCCGTGTGCACTTCGGGCCAACAAGGGATGTCTCGTGGCAAATTTTTCAACACCCGGTTTATACTGGCCGGATGCTCGCGAACCCGCTCCCCGGCCGGCCCCTGATTCCGCTGGCGCCGATCCTGTCGGCGTCCTCGTTCCGGCGCGCCCACGGGACGCGCGGTGCCGATGCGGCGCGCGTGCGCACCGTGCTCGACGCCGGCGAACACCGCCTGGTGACGAGCGGCCGGGTGGCGATCGCGCTGGCGCTGCGCGAACTCGACGTGCAGGCGGGCCAGCGCGTGCTGGTGCCGGCCTATCACAGCGCCTCGATGGTGCCGCCGGTACTGTGGCGCGGTGCCGAACCGGTTTTTTATCGGGTGCATGCCGACGCCGCGGTCGACCTCGACGACCTGGCGGCAAAGATCGACCCCACCGTGCGCGCCGTGATGGTGACCCATTATTTCGGCTTCCCGCAAGACATGGCGCCGATCCGCGCCCTGTGCGACGCGCGCGGCATCGCCCTGATCGAGGACTGCGCCCACTGTTTTATCGGCGAGCGCGATGGGCGCCCGGTCGGCGCCTGGGGAGATTACGCCATCGCCAGCAGCATGAAATTCCTGCCGATCTACGAAGGCGGCGCGCTGGTGTCGGCGCGCCATTCGTTGAGCAGGGTGGTGCTGCACTCGGCCGGCGCCGGCTTCGAACTGAAAGTGGCCCTCAATTCGCTGGAGCGCGGCTTCGATTATGGCCGCCTGCCGGCCGT
>DASVTJ010000315.1:0-2774 GCA_036387635.1 Duganella sp. | reverse complement strand
GCGCAGCAAACGGACCTGCGCTACATCATGGCGCTGAACCCGGACCGCCTACTGGCGCCGTTCCTGCGCGAAGCGGGATTGACGCCGAAAGAGCCCACCTACGGCAACTGGGAATCGACCGGGCTCGATGGCCACATGGGTGGCCACTACCTGACCGCGTTGGCGCTGATGTTCGCCGCCACCGGCGACGCCGAAGTCCTGAAGCGCATGAACTACTTCGTGGCCGAGCTCAAACGCTGCCAGGCCGCCAATGGCGACGGCTACATCGGCGGCGTTCCGGGCGGCGCCGCCGCGTGGAACGACATCGCGCAAGGCAAACTGCAAGCCGACGGTTTCTCCGTCAATGGCAAATGGGTCCCGTGGTACAACCTGCACAAGGTCTACGCCGGTCTGCGCGACGCCTACGTCTACGCAGGCAATCAAGACGCGCGCGCCATGCTGATCGCCTTGTGCGACTGGACGCTGGCACTGACGTCGCATCTCAACGAAGAACAGATGCAGAACATGCTGCGCTGCGAGCATGGCGGGATGAACGAAGTGCTGGCCGACGTCTCGGAGATGTCGGGCCAGAAAAAATACATGGACCTGGCGATCCGCTTTTCGCATCAGGCGATTTTGCGTCCGCTCGAAGATGGCAAGGATCAGCTCACCGGCCTGCACGCCAATACGCAGATTCCGAAGGTGATCGGCTTCAAGCGCATCGGCGACATCACCGGCCGGGGCGACTGGCAAAAAGCCGCGCAGTTCTTCTGGCAGACGGTCCACGATCACCGCACCGTCGCCATCGGCGGCAACAGCGTCAAGGAGCACTTCCACGATGCGAACGAATTCTCGTCGATGATCGACGAGGTGGAAGGCCCGGAGACCTGTAACACCTACAATATGCTCAAGCTCACCGGCTTGCTGTTCCTGGGCGACGCCAAGGCAAGCTACGCCGACTATTACGAGCGCGCGCTGTACAACCACATTCTTGGATCGCAGCGCCCGCACAGCGGTGGCTTTGTGTACTTCACGCCGATGCGCCCGAACCACTACCGGGTGTACTCGCAACCACAGCAGGGCATGTGGTGCTGCGTCGGTTCGGGACTGGAGAGCCACGCCAAGTACGGCGAGTTTATCTACGCGCATCGCGGCGATACGTTATACGTCAATCTGTTCATCCCTTCGACGCTGAACTGGCGCGAGCAGGGCGTATCGATCAGGCAGTCCAACCGCTTCCCGGATGAGGGCAGCAGCACCATCACCGTCAAGGGCAACAAGACCTTCACGTTGAAGATCCGTTACCCCGAGTGGGTGGAGCAGGGCGCGCTGCGTATCGCGGTCAACGGCAAGCAGGTCGCGGCCAGCATCGGCGCCGACCGCTATGTCAGCGTGCGGCGCCAATGGCGCGACGGCGACAAGGTCGATATCGTGCTGCCGATGAAAACCCGGCTTGAACAAATGCCGGACAAGTCGAACTACTACGCCGTGCTGCACGGCCCCGTGGTGCTGGCGGCGAAGACCAATCCCTTCCCGGACGAGAAGTTGAATTTCCTCGCCGACGATTCCCGCATGGGCCATATCGCCTCCGGGCAGGTGGTCCCGTTGCAGGCGGCGCCGGCGCTGGTCAGCGAGAGCGCCGCATTCGAAGGCCGCTTCAAGCCGGTGGCGGGCAGGCCGCTCACCTTTATTGCGCCGGGACTTGCCCACGGCGCGCAGAGCGCACAGGCCAACTTCACCTTCGTGCCGTTCTTCCGCGTGCACGACAGCCGCTACATGGTGTACTGGCCGTATTCCACGGCTGCGGATCTGGCGGCGACGCGCGCCAAAGCGGCGGAGGACGAGGCGGCGCGGCTGGAGCTGGACGCGCGCACCATCGACAAGGTGGCGCCGGGCGAGCAGCAGCCGGAGTCCGACCACTTCTTCAAAGCCGACGGCGGCGAGCTGGGTGTCGCCAAAGGCCGGCACTGGCGTCATGCGACCGGCTGGTTCAGCTACGATTTGAACGACAAGAAGTCCGAGGCGCGCATCCTGCGGCTGACATACGCGAAAGGCGACGCCGGGCGCCGTTTCGATATCCTGATCAACGGCCAGCTGCTGGCCAAGGTGACGCTGGACGACAAAGCGGCGCAGGATATCTACACGGTGGACTATGCGATTCCGCCGGCGCTGGCCGCCGAGGCGCGAGGAAAGCTGGTGGTCAAATTCGTCGCCGCCAAAGGCTCGGTGGCGGGCGGCTTGTACGGACTCAGGTTGTTACGCTGATACCGAAATCGATATCGTAGTTGACCAAAATATCATTGGATAGATATTTATGTTTCTCATAGTATGTGATGCATAAATACACAAAAAATAATCTGCGGGCGCACCATCTACCGTCCGCGGCAACGATCCATTGGCGCCGACGACCGGCCATCACATGGTTCGGGTCAACGTGCTGACAAAAACAAGATCACACTGGAGAGAGACTTGAAAACGAAACTGCTGAAATTTGCCGCTATCGCAGCGGCGGGGATGGCTTTTGCCGCCGCAACCGCCGCGCACGCCGCCAACCCGATGTTCCCCAAGCTGTTCACGGCCGATCCGTCGGCGCTGGTGGACAACGGCATGGTTTATCTGTACGTGGGCGTCGACGAGGCCACCACCAAGGACAAAGACTATGTGATGAAGGAATGGCGCCTGTACAGCAGCTGCGACATGAAGAACTGGACCGATCGCGGTTCGCCGATCAAACCGTCCGCGTTCAAGTGGGCGATCGGCAAAGTCGATGCGTGGGCGGCCGACGTCACCAAGCG
>DASVTJ010000314.1:0-5024 GCA_036387635.1 Duganella sp. | reverse complement strand
CAGCATGTCGCGGCACAGGGCGCCGATCATCCAGTCCGAGATCGGCAGCATCAGGCCGTTCTCTTCGGCGAAGGGCAGGAATTCGCCGGCCGACAGCACGCCGCGGGTCGGGTGGTTCCAGCGCATCAACGCCTCGGCGCCGACGATGCGGCCCGTCAGTGCGTCAATCTGCGGCTGGTAATACATCTCCAGCTCCTGCTGCTCGAGCGCGCGGCGCAGCGCCTGCTCGAGGGCGATCTTCTGGTGCGACACGTCCAGCATCGAGGTGTGATAGAAGCTGTGGCCGTTCTTGCCGAGCGCCTTGACCTGGTACATGGCGATGTCGGCGTGGCGCAGCAGCTCGTCGATGGTCTCGCCGTCGCCCGGATAGATGGCGATGCCGATCGAGGCCGAGATGTGCACCTGGTGGCCGTCCAGATCGAACGGTTCGTGCAGGCTCTCGAGGAACTTGTCGGCGATGGCCTTGGCGTCACGGCGGTCGTGCAGCTCCGGCAGCACGATGGTGAATTCGTCGCCGCCCTGGCGCGCCAGCGTGTCGCCCTTGCGCAGGCATTCCTTGAGCCGCCGCGAGACCTGCTGCAGCAGCTCGTCGCCCTTGACGTGGCCCAGCGTGTCGTTGACCAGCTTGAAGCGGTCCAGATCGACGAACATCACCGCCAGTTCGGTCAGTTTGCGTTTGGCCTGGATCACGGCCAGGCCAAGACGGTCCTTGAACAGCATGCGGTTCGGCAGGTCGGTCAGGATGTCGTGATAGGCCTGGTACGAGATCACCTCCTCGGCGCGCTTGCGGTCCGTAATGTCGCGCGCGACGCCATAGGTGCCGAAAAATTCGTCCCTGCGCACGCCGCCGTGGTCGGGCACGCGCATGCCGACCGCGTTGAGCGACATGGTCATCAAGGTGTTGTTGAAGGTCCGCTCGATGCCACCGCCGGTGCCGCACTTGAGGCGCAGTTCGACGTTGCGCGACGCCCGCTCGTCGACGCGGCGTTCGTTGAACGCGTAGCGGGCGCGCTCCTGGTCCTCGTCGTGCACCAGGATCGAATAGTGCTGGCCGATGAGCTGCTCGCGCGTGAAGCCGAGCAGCTGCTGCACACGGTCGTTGATGAAGGTGAACCTGCCCTCCTGGTCCAGCGTGTAGATGACGTCCGGCGAACTGTCGACCAGATAGCGGTACATCTTCTCGGAGTTATCCAGCCGCGAGGCGATGCGCGCGTTGTCGGTCGCCAGGCGGCGCTTTTGCAGCGCGTTCTCCACCGTCTTGAGCAGCTCCTCGCGGCTGTACGGCTTGCGCAGGTAGTCGTAGGCGCCGCGTTTGAGCGCCCCTATGGCGGCGTCGATCCCGACCTCGCCGCTCATGACGATGACGTCGCCGTCGATGCCCCTGGCGTTGATGAAGTCCATGATCTCGTGGCCGCTCATGTCCGGCAGGCGCAGGTCGAGCAGGATCAGGTCGAATTTCAGTGTGGTCAGCCGGGCCAGCGCCTCGCTGCCGCAGGTCGCGGTCACCAAGTCGTAGTCGCGGTCGCGCAGCAGCTCGTAGAGCGACGACAGCAAGCGCGGCTCGTCGTCGACCAGCAGGATGCGCGGACGACTGTCTGTGGTTGCAACTGTGGCTGTAACTGTGGCTGTGGCTTGGGCGACGGGGATCGGGTCGCGCGAACTCGTGTCTAGGGCGGCGGGGCCGGCGGGAGTCAAATTCATCATGGCCTTAAACTGGATCCGTCAACCGCGTTGGCATAGCGGCGACGGGACTGGGACTGCCACGGGCGGGCAGCAAAATTTCAAAGGTGGTTCCCGCTTTGCCGGACCGGCAGGTGATCAGGCCCTGCATCTTCTTCACCAGGCTGTGGACGATCGACAGCCCCAGGCCGTGGTGGGGGCCTTCCTTGGTGCTGCGCACGGCGGAGAACAGGTTGGCCAGCACCTCGGCCGACAGTCCGGGGCCGGTGTCGCCGATGACGAGCTCCAAATACAGCTTGCGCTCGCGGTTGACGTGGCCGCGGTTGGCGATCTCGATCCTGCCGCCGCCGGGCATGGCCTCGACCGCGTTTTTGATCAGGTTGACCAGAATTTGCTTGAGCAGGTCGGCGTCGCCGTCGATGTCGGCCGGCTCCTCCTGCATGCGCACGACGATCTGCACCGAGGCCGGCACGAAGTCGGTGGCGCGGAACAGGCGCAGCACCTCGTCGACCACGCGCGCCACGTTGGTGGAGTACGCGGTGGCCTGCGTCGTCGGCTGCAGATCGGCCAGGCCGTTGATCAATTGGCCGACGCGGTCGATCTCCTCGTTCAGAATCGACATCTCGCCCACCACCGGCTCGCGCCGGGCCAGTTTGCTGTCGAGGACCGACAGATAATTCTTGATGATCGACAGCGGGTTGTTCACCTCATGCACCACGCGGCGCGAGGCTTCGCGGTACTCCTCGGCGACGTGGGCGATCTGGCGCCTGGCTTGACCACGCTCGGCGGTCGCCATGTCCAGCGCCGCCGCCGCCTGCGCGCCAAACGACTGCAGGAACCGCTCGCGCTGCTGGTAGCCGGCCAGCTGCCAGGCCGGCGCGCCGCCGATCAGCACACCGAGGCAGCGCTGGTTGGCCACCAGCGGCAGGCACACCATGCTCTCACTGCCCAGGATGCGGAACAGCTGCTCCTCGGCCACGCCCAAGGCTTGCGGCCTGCCGTCGCCGCTGACGAAGGCCGGCTTGCGCTCCAGCGCGCACGCCGCCACCGGGCCGCCTTTGTTGAGCGGGATGACGAATTCGGAAAAGCGCAGCTGCTGGTCGCCGGTGGCGGTGCCGTGCAGCGCGTGGCCGGTCGGATTGGCCAGCAGCACCAAGGCGTTCTCGAAATCGAACAGGATGCGCGCCGACCGCGTCATCGTTTTCAGCAGGCCGGCCTCGCCGTTCTGGCGCGCGAACGACTGGCCCACCTCGGACACCAGCACCATGTCGCGCACTTGCTCGGACAGGCGCCGCTGCACCGGATCGGCCACCGGCGGCGCGTACGCGGGCGGCACCGGCACCTCGTCGACGCCGGCCAGATCGATGCCAAGGTATTCGGCAGATTGTTCCACTTTGCGCGCGGCGTTGTTGATGATTTGCCCGAGCACCTCGCCATCGAGTCCGCACAACTGCGCGCCGTCTTCGATCGCCCCGCGCTGGTCGTCGTGGCAGCACAGCAGATGCGCCAGCCGCACGATGCGGATCAGCGGGTGCGCCGATTCCAGGCGCGCCACCGGCTCATGGTGATACAGCACGCTGTCGGCCAAAAAAGAGTCCAGATGCCAGCGTTCGATCAGCCAGGCGCCCGCCTCCGCGTGCGTGATCTGCAAGGTGCGCTGCTCGACCGCGCACAGGTCCTCGTCGTCGCGCGCCATGAAATTGAAGCCGTATTCCTTGGGCGCGGCCGCCAGCAGCGCCAGGCGCCCGACGTTGTGCAGCAGTCCGGCCAGGTAGGCTTCCTCGACGTGCGGATACGCCATCTCGCGGGCGATATCGCGCGCGATGACGGCCGTCGTCAGCGAACCTTTCCAGAAGCCGCGCAAGTCGGCGCCGGCGGAATGGGGGAAGCTGTTAAAGGTCTGGAACACCGATTCGCTGATGACCAGCGTCTTGATCGTGTCGGTGCCAAGCGACACCAGCGATTGCTCCAGGCCGACCGTGCGGGCGTTGCGGTGGAAGGCCGAGCTGTTGGCGACGGCGAGGATCTTGCTGGTCATCGCCGCGTCCTTGGCGATCAGCGCGGCGAGTTCCGGCATGCCGGCATCGTCCGCCTGCAAGTGCTCGATCAACTTAATGAGTATCTGCGGCATGGCCGGCAGACGGGCAATCAGCAAGCGATTGCGAATATCATGGTCAGGTTGATGCATCGTATTCAGCTTAGCCGCCAGGGGTCGTCGAATAGGGGCAGGTACTGAACGGCCCAGTACCGCCACAGTTGTTATTGCGTCACAGTTACAGTGAAGTCGTGTTCATCCAGCGCCGCGCATTTATGAAAATACATTCACACAAGTTATATTAACATAAAGTATCATACTATCTCAGCAGCAATTAGTATTTGCAATTAATACATTTCTACTAGTAAATAACTATTGTCCTGAATGGCGTAGAAGCATGCGCCGGTAATGGCGCGACGTCAACCATAAAAGGAGAGCGCAGCCACTAAAGCCCAGTTGTCCGGCGGCCAGCCATAATACCGAATGTGACAGCACCGGCGCGATCACGCCGGCGACGATGGCGCCCAGCAGCGTGACGGCGAACGACTGGCACGACGCCACGGTGCCCCGAATGTGTGGGAACAGGTCCAGCGCCAGCAAGGTCGCGCCGGGCGCCACGATCGACATGCCGAAGGTGTAGAACAACATCGGTGCCACCGACCATGGCAACGATGGCGGCAGGAACAAGTGGTACAGCACGTTGAACACCGACGCCGCCAGCAGGAAGCAAAAGCCGATGCCGATCTGTCGCGAAAACGTCATCTTGCCGGCGATGCGGTTGGCCGCCAGCGAGCCGAGGAAGATGCCGCCCACCGACGGGATGAACAGCCAGCCGAATTGCGACGGTCCCAGTCCCAGCAGGTTGGGCAGGAATTCCGGCGCCGACGAAATGTAGAGGAACAGGCCGGCGAAGTTGAGCGCCACCACGCCCGACTTCATGTGGAACAGCGGCGAGCGCATGATGTCGCCATAGTTGCGCGCCAGGTAGCGCGGGTTGAACGGCTGGCGTTTATGCGGCGGCAGCGTCTCCGGCAGGTTGCGGTAGCAGTAGATGAACAGCAGCACGCTGTAGGCCAGCAGCGACAGGAAGATGGCGCGCCAGTCGAACAGGGTGACGATCCAGCCGCCGAGGATCGGCGCCACGGCCGGCGCGATCGAGAAGATCATGGTCACCAGCGACAGCAGGCGCGCGGCGGCGGTGTCGTCGTACAGGTCGCGGATGATGGCGCGCCCCACCACCACCCCGGCGCCGGCGGAGATGCCCTGCATGATCCGGAACACCCACAGGTAATGCACGGTGTGGGCCGAG
>DASVTJ010000313.1:0-2360 GCA_036387635.1 Duganella sp. | reverse complement strand
CGCCGGCAGGTTGATATAGGTGGTGACGCCGGGCAGGGCGCCGGGCGCGGCCGTGAGCACGGTCGGCAATTGCAGGCCGAAGCCGGAAATCAGCGACTGGAAGTAGCCGGACCAGCCGACCGAGACGGCCGACGTGGCCAGGCCGTATTCCAGCAGCAAGTCCCAGCCGATCATCCAGGCGGCCAGTTCGCCGAGGGTGGCGTAGGTATAAGTGTAGATCGAGCCGGCGACCGGCACGGTGGAGGCGAATTCGGCGTAACAGAGCGCGGCGAAGCCGCAGGCGATAGCGGCGACGATGAACGACAACGTCAGCGCCGGGCCGGCGGTCACGGCGCCGGTGCCGGTCAGCACAAAGATGCCGGTGCCGACGATGGCGCCGATACCCATCAATATCAGGTCGAAGGGACCAAGTACCTTGGCCAGGCCGCCGGGTTTGGCGGCGTTGGCAATCATGTCATCCAGATTCTTCGTTCTAAAAAGGCTCAAAATTAGGCTCCATTATTTTTGTGTTTGTCTATGTCTGTGGTGAGGGGCTGCCTCGTACGCCGGATCGCGGCGATCGCAAATGATACAGGAACTTGAATACGATTAATACTTTGCTTTCTATTAAGGTTGCAAGCCAGCGGATATGCTGCCGGCCCGAAGTCCACCCGGGTCAAGTCAGACATTCGGACACGATCTCAGCCTTGGATGACGGATGTCGGGGCCTGACCCCGACAATTTGCCAGGAGAGCGGAGACGTAAAGGAGGAAGCGGTCTTCCAGCCGGCCGAGATCGAGGCCGGTAATCTCGCCGATGCGGCGCAGCCTGTAGTCGAGCGTGTTGCGGTGGATGTGCAGCGCTTCAGCGGTGGCGGCCGGGTGGCCGTCGTGCGTGAACCAGACGTCGAGCGTGCGCTGCAACAGCTGCTTGTTTTTATCCTGCGCCTGGAGACGCGCCATCGGCAGCTTCAATTGCGCCGCCTGCCAGCCGGAGCCGAGACCCGACAGGAGAACCGGCAGCGCCTGCTCGTAATAGCTGAAGTGGTTGCGGCGGGGATCTTTTGCGCGGCCGATGCGGGCGGCGGCGCGGGCACTCTGGTACGAGACGGCGACGCCGTCAATGCCGGATAGCGCGATGCCCATCGTCAGCGCGTGGTCGCGCGTGCCTTCTTCCTTCAACATGGCGGCCAGCGCTTGAAGCCGCTTTTGCGCCCATGCCTGGGAGGCGCCACTGCGGCCCCCAGCGGTATTGCCGGCCGCGCCGTTGGGCAGAGCGTTCGCCGCAGCGTTGGCCGGGACCGGCGCCGCCGCGTTGTCGAAATCGACGATAACCAGCTCGTGCGAGCCGGCCGCCGCCGTCAGCGCGGACGGCTGGCGCGTCAGCATGCGCATTTGCAGCCGCTGGATTTCGGTCAGCGCTTCCACGGTGCCGGTCGCCGTGTCGTCCAGCTCCAGCACGAAGACCAGATGCGTTCGGCCGAAATCGACGCCGAGCCGGCGCGCCCACGCCTCCACGCTGGCCGGGTCGGCGCCGCCATCGTTGATGAGCTTGAGCACGAAGGCTTCGCGGTAGCGGGTGTCGCGTTGCAGCTCGCCCGTCAGGTTCGCCTGTTCGAGGATCATTTCGGCGGTCAGGCGCACCAGCTCGCCGAACTGGCGCACCTCGTCGGGCGCGCCGCTCAGGCCGACCGCGCCGCACAGCTGGCCGTTGACCGTCAGCGGCAGGTTGATGCCGGGCTGGGCGCCATGCATGTTGCGGGCGCTGGCGCTGTCGATCTCGACGGGCAGCTTCTTGGCCAGCGCCAGCATCGCCCCGGTGTGCAGCTCGCCGATGCGCGCCGGGTTGCCGCTGGCGATAATGCTGCCGCTGGCATCCATCACGTTAACGTTGTATGGGATGATTTTCATCGTGCGCGTGACGATGTCCTGTGCCAGCTGCGTGCTCAGTATGCTCATAGGTGCCAATGCTCGTGATTGTGATTGTGAGGATTGACGAAAGAATAGGGGATTTAAGATTTAATTGGGGAAATGTTTGTGCGTTTGCCCAATAAGTCCCGCTGCACCGGCCTCATTCTCGTGCGTCTGGCCGATGATTTTTGGCCGGCGATTCCAGATAATCAGCGACACTATAAAAATCCTAGGAGACTTGGCATGAGCATTTCCACCACCGCCGCGCATCGGCCTGCGGCGTCCGTCCTCGACGTCGCGTACAAAAAAGCCACTTGGCACCTGATCCCATTCATCTTCGTTTGCTATTTCTTTAACTACCTCGACCGCGTCAACGTCGGCTTCGCCAAGCTGGAAATGCTCGACGCGCTCAAGCTGAGCAACACCGTCTACGGCCTCGGCGCCGGCATCTTCTTCATCGGTTACGTCCTG